>JAUNQK010000033.1:5294-10574 GCA_030536235.1 Bacillota bacterium | reverse complement strand
TTCTTCTAACGTTCATGTTTTCACCAATCTTAGCGATCTTAGCTGTAAGAACGTCTTTAACTGTTCCTTCTGCCATTTGCATATCCATGAACTTATCCATGCAATCACATTCAGCCTGAAGTGCAAGCTGTGCACAATCGTCAACGAATTTTACGAATTCTTCGTTCTTTGCAACGAAGTCTGTTTCTGCGTTAACTTCTACTGCTGCTGCCTTTGTTCCATCAGCATTGAATGCTAACTGTACAAGACCTTCTGCTGCAATTCTGCCAGACTTCTTAGCTGCCTTAGCAAGACCGTTTTCTCTTAAATAATCGATTGCCTTTTCCATATCGCCATCGCATGCAACGAGAGCTTTCTTGCAATCCATCATGCCTGCGCCACTTGTTTCACGCAGATCTTTTACCATTGCTGCTGTTACTGCTGCCATTTTAATTCTCCTTAATTATTCTTCAACTGGTGCTTCTTCTGCTGCTGGAGCATCCTGACCCTGTTTACCTTCGATAACAGCGTTAGCCATAGCCCCTGCAATAAGTTTTACTGCTCTGATTGCGTCATCGTTTGTTGGGATTACGTAATCAACATCATCTGGATCGCAGTTTGTATCACACATACCAACTACTGGAATACCAAGAATTTTTGCTTCTTTAACAGCAATCTTTTCTTTCTTAGGATCTACTACGAATAATGCACCTGGCATACCCTTCATATCCTTGATTCCGCCTAAATATTTTTCAAGCTTTTCTTTTTCAAGATTAAGCTTGCCGACTTCTTTCTTTGTTAACTTTTCGAATGTTCCGTCAGCTTCCATCTTGTTGATTTCAGCAAGTCTCTTAATTCTAGCAGAGATTGTCTTGTAGTTTGTGAGCATTCCGCCGAGCCATCTTTCGTTTACGAAGTACATTCCGCAACGTTCAGATTCTTCTTTCATAGCCATCTGAGCTTGTTTCTTTGTACCAACAAAAAGAACGTTCTTGCCAGCTGCTGCAACTGACTTAACGAAATCATATGCTTCATCAACTTTGTAAACTGTCTTGGAAAGATCGATGATATAGATACCGTTTCTTTCGGCAAAGATGTATGGAGCCATCTTAGGGTTCCATCTTCTTGTCTGGTGACCAAAGTGGCAACCAGCTTCTAAGAGTTGTTTCATAGAAATTACAGACATAAAAAAACCTCCTGGTTAAACTTCCATTATTAGCCTTATGTCTCGCACGTTAGACCCACCGGAGATTTAGCTCTAGTGACAGCCACCTGTCGTGCAACTAATAATGTGTGAAATAAGTAATTCGTATGGCAAAAACCACACGTCTAATAATAACTCTAATCTATTGAAAAATCAATGAGTTTTTTTATTATAAACTCAGAAATTTTTAAACCTGCAATTGCCGGCATGTAAGAAATGGTTGGGATTATTTCTACATTGTCTTGAATTGGGCTTTCATTAGAGTAAAGAACATCAAATTTAAGGCCTGATTCCCTGCTTGCCTTGCGCACGCTACGGGCTAAACGGTCGTTTTCGGTCTTATTAATATCAACAATTCTAAATTGGCTAGAATCAAGCTTATTGCCTGTTCCCATAGAGCTAATAACCTTGGTATTTGAAGCTTTACAGGTCTTTATAAGGGCCATTTTTGCCTTGACATCGTCAATACATTCAGCCACATAATCCCACTTTACAAGGTTAAGCTCATTGATATTTTCTTCTGTTAACTTAATGTCAAAAACTGTAATTTTGCAGTCAGGATTAATATCTAATGCCCTGGCCTTGGCAACCTCTGTTTTCTTCTTTCCAATAGTAGAATCAAGGGCTAAAATCTGACGATTTTTATTTGTAATGTCTACTGTATCAAAATCGCAAAGACCAAGTTCACCTATTCCGCAGCGAACCAATGATTCTAATACAAAGCCGCCAACTCCGCCTAAACCTACAATTAAGACCTTAGCGTTTTTCAGTTTTTGAACATTTTCTTCTCCGATTAATAATTCAGTTCTGGAATACATAGCTCACCTGTTTTAATGATATCAACCTTGCCATCAATAACAACATATTTATCTTCTGGGCTAGTTTTTACTTTTAATATTCCACCAGGTTGTTTAAGGTCAACATCAATTTCTTTGCAATACTTTTCTGATAAATATTTTCCTACAGCAACGGAACCTGATGCACAAGAGTTTTCCCAATAAAGAGTATCTGCAGTTGGAACATATACCAAAGGTTTTAATTCCATTTTACTCTCGTCAAAAAACATAAACCCAATTGCCTCGCCATTAGATTGCATTTTTATTTCTTCTTCGGCTTGCTCTTTTGGCATCATTTCCAATTTTATAAAATGCTTTATACCATCCAATTCTTTTGGTATAAAAGCTGCGGTGCCATCACATTTAATTTCTAAGCCGGCGCAAATTATTGTATTTGCTTTTGCAAGAACTGCAGCACATCGTGTTGCGTTGCCACAAAATTCCCCGCCAGCCATATCTAATACATTGCCTTCCAAAAAACCAACTTGTTCAGAAGATGGTTCTTGTTTCATTAATAAATCTGCAACAAAACGCCTGTCTTGTTTTTTAACAGGCGTTTGTACAATTATCGTTATGTTTTTTGCCGGGTCTAAAACCGTATATTTAATAGTCATTAGAATTTAGATTGATAGTTTTGCAAGAAACGTTTTGTTCTTTCATTACTTGTGTTACCAAAGATTTCTTCAGGAGCCCCTTCTTCTACAATAAAGCCACCATCCATAAATACAACATAATCAGAAACTGCTCTTGCAAAGTTCATTTCGTGAGTAACGATTACCATTGTTGTATCTTCTTCAGCTAACTGCTTAATTACTTTTAATACTTCACCAGTAAGTTCAGGGTCGAGCGCAGAAGTTGGTTCGTCAAAGAATAAAATATCTGGGTTTAAAGCAAGTGCTCTGACAATTGAAACACGTTGCTGCTGGCCACCGGAAAGTTCACATGGATATGAATCAGCTTTATTATCCAAATTCATTTTTGTAAGAAGATTCATTGCCACTTTTTCTGCTTCTTCTTTTGATCTATGAAGAACGTTAATTTGTGGATCAACTATATTCTTTAATACAGACCAGTGTGGGAACAAGTTAAACTGCTGGAAAACCAAACCTGTTGTTCCATTAATCTCAATATCTCCAGAATCTTTTGTCTCAAGGCCAGTCAAAATTCTAAGAAGTGTAGATTTTCCAGAACCAGAAGGCCCGATGATAGAAAGAACTTCGCCCTTATCTACTTCAATATTAACTCCTTTTAATACTTTAGTATCTCCAAAGGCCTTTGTGATTTCGTTTGCTTTTAATAAAACCATAATGACCCCCTATTTGTAATACTGCATTGATTTTTCAATTTGGCCCATACCAATATCAACTAAATAGTTGAAGATGAAATAGAATACACCGGCAACAATGAATGGTACAAAGCTAGTTTGTGAGTTAGCAATTTGTTTTCCGATAGTAAACATTTCTTGATATGAAACTGTAAATGCGATTGATGTATCTTTAACCAATGTTACAATTTCATTTGTAACGCTTGGGAGAATTCTCTTTACAACTTGTGGAAGAATAATCTTCATAAAAGTTTGTGTTTTATTATAGCCAAGAACCTTTGCAGCTTCATATTGGCCAACTGGCATACTTTCGATTCCGCCACGATAAATTTCTGCGAAATATGCAGCATAGTTTATTGCAAAAGCAATAACTACAGGTATTAATTTATTTCTGGAAATTGATAATCCAAAGAGATAGTACGGGCCATATGTTACAGCTAAGAGCTGAAGCATAAGTGGTGTACCTCTTAAAATAGAAATAATAAATCTGGTAATACCAGAAACTATTTTACTCTTGCTCATTCTAAGAAGAGCAACTATTAAACCCAGTGGCAGTGAGAACAGCAAAGTAAGGAAGAATATTGCGCATGTTCTTCCCAAGCCTTGAGCCATCAAGCCTGTCATTGTTAGTAGTGACATTTTTACCTACTTTCTAGAATCTCTATAAACGCAGGAAAGCCGGAAGCATAATGCTTCCGGTTATCCTGAATTTTGTCGGTTGTTTAAATATTTATTATTGTAAGAAGAGAAGATTGTTTACGATATCTGGATACTTAGCAGCGATTTCTGCATATGTACCATCTGCTACGAGTTCTGCAACTGCAGCTTCAATCTGATCACAGAGAGCCTGGTCTGCATTTCTGAATGCGATACCATACTGTTCTGCACCAAGCTGTTCGTCAATGATAAGATATCCTTCTTTACCTTCTGCATAGCTCTTTGCAACTGGAGCATCTACAAATACTGCATCAACTGAGTTACCATCAAGTTCTGCGAAGCACTTAAGGAAGCTATCACATGTGATGAGCTGATTAAATGTATTCTTAAGATCTGCTAAGCCTTCTTCGTCATTAAGAAGAGCTTCGCCAGATGTACCAAGCTGAACTGCTACATCTTTACCTGCTAAATCTGCAGATGTTTTGATTCCGCTAGCTTCTTTAACAAGAATAACCTGTGTGTTGTCATAATATGGAGCTGAGAGAACATATCCTGCTTCTGCCATACTTGGAAGAAGTGTCATGCCTGCCCAAACGCAATCACATTCGCCAGCATCAAGCTGAACTAACTTTTCATCCCAGTTAACACCAAAGATTTCAAGTTCCCATCCAAGCTTTGCACAAGCTGCTCTGCAAACATCTACGTCGAAACCTGTGTATTCACCATCATCACCAAGATAGCTGAATGGTGGATATTCAGGGTCAATACCCATAATAAACTTTGGAGCTGTATTTTCTGCTGCTTCTTCTTTTTCGCCGCAAGCTGCAAAGCTAAATACCATAACGAGGGCTAATAAAATTGCTAATACTTTTTTCATTTTCTTTCTCCTTATAACGCCGCCTTTCGCGGCGGTCAATTCTTAATTACATTTGCTATTATACTTCATCGCGATAAAGTTGTAAAGTATTAAATCGATAAATTGATAAAGTTTTTTTAATTTTTTTATAAAAAAAATCGGGCATATTGCCCGATTTTTACTGTTCTTATTGAAATTTCAATGTTTTATTCGTCAATTTCAACATTTTCTCTCTTATATGAAATATAAGATTCTGAGATTTCTTTTGTAGCAATGCTAAGAGGCTTATCATTTTCAGCTAAAGTAAGCTGTGGTTTTCCGTCTGTAAGATCTCTTGCACGCTTTGCAGCCATAATGCAAAGTGTATATTTGCTGTCTACCTGAGTCTTTAATTTATCAATAGCTGGATATAAAAGCATCTTAT
>JAUNQK010000033.1:0-5284 GCA_030536235.1 Bacillota bacterium | reverse complement strand
TCTTCATTTTTTTCTCCTTATATTTATTAATTAATTCCTGTGGATTTATTATTTTGTAATTTTCGCCTTTGCCGGAAACAATTAAATCAATTGTATCTGCAGCAGCTTTTATTGTGTCATTTACAACATAATAGTCGTAATTTACAATTTGTGCAATCTCTTTTTGAATATCTTTTTGACGAATTTCAATTTGTTCTTGAGTTTCGCTTCCACGGCCTTCCAGTCTATCATGCAAAGTTTTTAAATCTGGCGGAAGAATAAAGATTAGCATAGTCTTAGGAAACAGCTTTTTAACATTAAAAGCGCCTTCCATTTCAATATCTAAAATTACATTCTTACCGGCTGCCATCATATCTAAGATAGGCTTTTTTGGTGTTCCATAAGATTTCTCAAATTTATGAACATACTCGAGGAATCCGCCCTCTTCAATAGTCTGATCAAATTTTTCTTGTGAAACGAAATAATAACTTACGCCATCAACTTCACCAGGGCGCGGGCTACGTGTTGTCATAGAAACAGAAAAGGAATAATTCTTGCGAGTAAGTAATTCGTTTAAAATACTTCCTTTGCCAACTCCGGATGGACCTGAAAAAACTAAAAGCTTGCCTTCCATAAATTACTCCAAATTCTGAACCTGTTCTCTAATCTTTTCTACTTCTGCTTTTAAAATAAGAACATTATTTGTTATGTTAATATCATTTGCCTTAGAACCAATTGTATTGGATTCTCTATTCATTTCTTGAACAAGGAAATCTAATTTCTTTCCAATAGATTCATTAGCATTGCTCAATATACTAATAAGCTGCAGGCAATGAGATTTTAATCTAACAAGTTCTTCTGTAATATCTGACTTATCTGCAAATACAGCAGCTTCTGTTAAAATTCTTTCTTCCGGAATCTGTGCTTCTTTTCCTAAAAGATCGGCGATGCGATCTTTAAGCTTTTGCATGTATAATACTTTGACTTGCGGAGCATATACTTCAATCTCATCACGAGTTTTCATTATTACATCATTATGTTTAAGTAAATCTTCAGCAAGCTTTGCACCTTCAACAGCTCTCATCTTATCGAAGTTTTCAAGAGCCTTTGATGTTGCTGCAGATAAAGCTTTTAATATTGCTTCTTCATCTTCAACTTCAGGAGCTGCTTTTAAAACTTCTGGCATTAAGGCAATCATTCTAAAGTCTGGCTCACCCGGGATATCTCCAAGGCTTGCCTTTAACTCTGAGAGCTTTTCTTTATATAATTTTGCAAGCTCTGTATTAAGAGTTAAGTTTGTTTCATCGGCATCAACATTAGTAACCTGAATGCCAACATCGATTTTGCCACGCGGAGCAACTTTTTTAACTAAAGCTTTAATAGCTTCTTCTGCAAACTGATATCTTCTTGGCATCTTTACAGTGATATCACTATATCGATGGTTTACAGATTTAATTTCGCAAACAATACTGCGCTTTTCGTCAGAGTATTCCCCTCTGCCAAAGCCTGTCATACTTTTTACCATTTTGTCTCCTTCTAGTAGCACGCAAATTTCTCTTTTCTACCGTTTCGTGCTATACTATGGTAAATTGTAGCATAAATTAGGGAAAATTTATATGGGATATGACGCATTAGTGGCAAGTATTGTAGCCAAAGATCTTAAAAACGAACTTGTCCAAGCGAAAATTGAAAAAGTACAGCAGCCAGAAGTAGATGAAATATTACTTCAGCTTCACTGCATTAGCGGTCGCAAAAGACTGCTTATTTCGCTTGCTCCAAATGGCAGCAGAGTCCATTTTACCGAGCTAACTTACGAAAACCCTCAAGATGCTCCAAGCTTTTGCATGTTACTACGCAAACATATTCAGTCAGGCCGAATTTCTTCAGTAGGATATACCGAAGGCGAACGTATCATCTATTTTGATATTGAAACTGTTAACGAAATGGGCTATTGCGTAAACAAAAGACTTATTGCAGAAACCATGGGCAAGCACAGCAATCTTATATTAGTTGATTCAACGAGCGGGAAAATAATCGATGCTCTCAAACGTTTATCAATTGATGTAAATAGATATAGACAGATTCTGCCTGGCGGGTTATACGTTGCGCCACCTGCAAGTGACGGATCTTACGTTGAAAAGATTAAGGCAAACATTGTTAGACAATGCCCTATTGTTTATTTTGATAACGATAAAATAAAAGATGTTCACGCATACGAGCTTTCAAATTATGAAAGCTTAAGAAAAGAAGAATTCGAAAATATTCATCAAGCTTTAGATTATTTCTATTCACATAAAAAAGAAACAAATAAGCAAATGCAGAAAGCTGATGGAATGATTCGAAGCATCAACACTTTGCTTGACAAACAATTATTAAAGAAACAAAGACTACTTGAAGATATTAAAAAAGCAAATGATGCTGATGTGTATAGAATGAAAGCAGAGCTTCTAAATGCAAATCTTCATCTTTGCAAACCAGGTGACAAATCTGTAAAAGTTATATCTTATTACGATGGAAGCGAAGTTGTTATTGAGTTAGATGAAAAACTTAGTGCAGCAAAGAACGCTCAGCATTATTATAAAAAATATGCAAAGTTAAAATCTTCTGCAAAAGAGAAATTAGCTCAGCTTGAAACATGCGAAAAAGATATAGAGTATCTCAACTCAGTTCAAAGTATGGTTGCCCTTTCAACTACATATGAAGAGCTTGATTTAATTAAGCAAGAACTTGCAGATCAAGGTTTCATAAGAATCAGAACTGCTTCACAAAGAAATAAAAAATCAAAACCTAAGCCAAGAAGATTTAAGCTTAGCACAGGTTACGAAGTTTTGGTTGGAAGAAGCAATACAGAAAATGATTACATTACTTTTAAGATGGGTCAAAAAACTGATATGTGGTTCCACACTAAAGATATTCATGGTTCACACTTGGTTTTATTAAGCAATGGCGAAGAGCTTGATGCAGATACTATCTATGAAGCTGCCGGAATCGCAGCCTACTTTAGTAAAGGTAAAGATTCCGAAAACGTTCCGGTAGATTATGTCCCTCTTAGATATGTTAAAAAGCCTAATAGAGCAAAACCAGGAATGGTAATATTCACAAATAATAAAACAGTTTGGGTTAACCCAATTGAACCAAAATAAAGACTTGCTACCGGCAAAGCAAGTCTTTTTTGTTACCTTATGTGTTTTGAGTTTTATTAATATATTTTATTACCGGATTTCAAGCTCCCATTGACTGAGAAAGCTTAACAATGTTTTATAAGAAAATGCCGACTTTCTATCGCATGCTTCAATTCTATTTGCAATAATATCTCCATCAAGCTGATGCAATAAGCGGCATAATCTGCTGAAAAAATCACCCGAACTTTTTTCCGGCAAAAGTAAAACCTCGTGTGTATCACCTTTTAGCCATAATTTTTTAGGATCAAGCGAAATTGAATTTTCATCTATTAAATAATCTGTTGCAGAAGATACAGCTTCTACTATTTTTCTTGTAACATAGAATAATTTAAACATCCTTACATTTACCGGGTCGTTTCTGCTTATTCTCAAAAAATCTTTAATATTTTGGCACCCTTCTGTTTGCCACATGATTGTATTTTCATAGACTTTTATAGGGGCTAAATACTTGCATGATTCTGATTGCCATATATCTAATTCATACTGCTTAATTTTTTTTGTTTCATAGTGCAATGTTTGCATAATGTATAACCTCTTCGCTCGGCTTCTGCTTTAGTAACTTGAATAATTTCTAAACCTTTAGTATGTCCACCCTTAATAGTGCTGCAATAACAAGTATGATAACGAGGGCCTTCTTTTTCCTTCCCCTCATTCTTTGGAAAAATATAAACTAACTCTGAATTTTTATATTTATCTGGCGATTCTTCTATATATGTTTTATATGGCATATCCATAACAAGTGAAAAGCTTTTTAGATAAGAATTGTTAATAATAATTGGATAGGTTTGAACATGCTCTATATATACTTGTTTATTAGGATTATCTACAGTAAAGCCTAATTCAAGTTTCCCGCCAAAGGTGCCGATTGTTTCAATTCTTGTTTCAGCTTCATAATAAGCCGTTTCTTCTTTTCCAATCGTAATCATGAATTGCAAAAGCATTACTAAGGCAAGAATAAAAATAGGAAGCGTAATGGCAGCTTCAACAAATAGTGAGGCCTTAGAAAACGTAGCTGTGCTTTTGCGTAACGGTTCCATGCTTCTTACCCCTTTTGTATTGCGCTATTAAATCAAATTCATATGTATAGTTTTCAAAGTTAAAATTCCCACCAACAGTCATTTGCATAATATCCATAATGCGGTAAGCAAATTTATTGCTTGTAGACATAGCTGCACACATAGCATCAACATATCTTTGAGTTTCAGTTCTATTACTCATAATTTCATCTGTTTCCTGCCAAGCCTGAAGAATTGCCGCGGCAAGTGCTATTGGGTCTTCAATAGCATCAACGCCATCTATAACGCATCGAATCGCAAAAACAGTATTTCGTGTGCTATGAAAATTTTCTTCTACAGTTGGATGCCCAAATAATAAATATTCCTGCTCTTCTAAAGTAAAAATGTTTTTAACATAAGAAAGAATTCCAGCACCTTCTCCTATTGTTTTACCAGCGTTTAAAAAGCTAACTAAAGATTTTGCATCAGGAAGACTAAACCCGCTATGGCTATGTGATGGCAGATTTGTTCCGGCAAAACTTGTTAGACCAGATTCTTTTGTTTTTCCAAACACAAGAGATTTTAACCCAAGAGCAGAAATCTGATTTTTAAAATCTGCTACATATAAATTTTGACTAGTTTCAACATTTACAATTGCTGCATTCAACTCTAAATGAACAAAACGTTTTACGCCATCAATTGATTCTGATATGTAATAACTTGCTAAACGCGAAAGATGATCTTCGTCTTTATTAATTGCCAAAACTCCAAACTTGTCATGTAAATCTTTATTACATTCTGTCATTAAAGAAGAACCCGCATTGGCAGTTACAACATCAGAAATTGAATCTGCCGCCCTATCAAGACTTATAGTAAAAATAATTGAAAAAAGTGCCATCAGTGAAGTTAAAATCATTATTATAAAAACCGATGAGAAGCCTGCCCTTTTCATATTCTTCATATTGAGTTTGAATTTTGGATTTATGATCAATTGAATTATCTTTTATCGCCGTGTAGATCTTTAGACTAGTTGTGATAGCTAAAACTGCCACAATTATTATGATTGGGAATATCATTGCAGCTTCTACTAATGCTTCACCTGATTGGCGAGATTTACTGCTACATAAA
>JAUNQK010000098.1 GCA_030536235.1 Bacillota bacterium | reverse complement strand
TGCTATTGTTGGCAAAAACCATTGAAATTTTAACAAAAGATATGCAATAAAATGGAAAAAACTGGCCCATAGCAGTGAAAATGTGATAGAATTAACATGTATGACTATGATAATTGATTGCCACGCACACATTCTTCCGGCTATGGATGATGGGGCAAAGGATTCGGCGACTAGCCTTGAGATGCTTAAAGCATCAAAAGAGCAAGGCGTTGATATTGTTATTGCCACGCCTCATTTTTATGGCGACCGTGACAGAATGGAAAACTTTATAAGCAGGCGAAGCGCCTCGTTTGCGAGATTGAAACAGCGCATCGAAGAAGAAGGCGAAGAAAATTTCCCGCAGATAAAGCTTGGTGCCGAGGTTGCATTTTTTAGAGGGATCTCTGCCGCAGAGGGAATCGAAAATCTTTGCGTTGAAGGCACAAAGGTTCTTCTACTTGAGATGCCATTTGCACCATGGTCAAACATAGTGATAGATGAAGTTGCTTCGTTAGTTCATGATCGAGGTTTTAAAGTTGTTCTTGCGCACATCGAGAGATATCTCGCATATAAGGGGCAAGAAGAAAAGTTAATGCAGCTTGCGCAGATTCCGGTAACATTTCAAATGAATGCCGAGTGTTTGCAAAGCAGCGGGTTTTTCGAAAAGCGCCGCGTTCAAAAATTAATTGATTGGTTTGAAACAGGTTTTGTAAGCTTGATGGGAAGTGACTGCCACAACTTAAGCAGTCGAAAACCAAATTTGGAAAATGGTCGCAGTAAACTTTCAGAAGCGACTTTACATGCTATAGATAATAATGCTGAATATTTAATGATTAATGGAGGAAGATAACTGTGAACGAAAAAGATCAAGTATATGAAATAGATCTTTTGCAGCTTGCGAAGGTTCTATGGAAGAATGCTTACAAGATTGTTATATATGCTTTGATTGCTGGGATTATTGCACTCGGTGTTTCAATGTATTTGATTACTCCTAAATATTCCGCAGACTGTATGTTCTATGTTAACAACAGTACATTCTCTGTTGGCTCATCGAACTTTAGTATTTCATCACAAGATATCACAGCTTCTCAAAGCTTGGTAGATACATATATCGTAATTTTAAATTCAAGATCGACGCTTAACGAAGTTATCGCAAAAGCGCAGCTTGATACAAATGTTAAGGGCCTTTCAGATATGATTTCTGCAACAGCAGTAAACGGCACCGAAGTTTTCAAGGTTACTGTTACAACAGAAAGCCCTGAAGAATCAAAGCTTATTGCGAATACAATCGCAGAAGTTCTTCCTAATAAGGTTTCCGGAATCATCGAAGGTTCTTCTGTTCGAATCGTAGACTATGCTGTAAAGCCATCAGTAAAGTCTTCACCATCAATTTCAAAGAACACAGCAATTGGTCTTGTTATTGGCGGAGTCTTATCAGCACTTGTAATTGTTGTTCGCCATCTCTTTGACGACGTTGTTAGAACAGAAGAATTCCTTACTTCAAACTTCGACATTCCAATGCTCGCAGTTATTCCTAACTTAACAGAAGGAAAAGACAAGAGCTATTACAAGAAGTATAAGAAGCACGGTTACAAATACTATAAGTATGGCTATAAGAAAGGCTATGGCTATGATTATGGTTATGGCTACGGCGAAAAGAAGGGAGATGTAAAAGATGAGCAGTAAAAAAGAACAGCAAGCCGCAAGTCTTGAATCTCGCAGATTAAAAGAACAGCAAGATATTCTTTGCGAGCACATCTCTTTCGCAGCATCAGAAAGTTATAAACTTCTGCGTGCAAATTTATTGTTTACAATTCCGGAAGAAGAAAAGAAGATTGTTGGTGTAACATCTTCAATTCGTGCTGAAGGAAAATCTACAACTGCAATCAACCTTGCTTATACAGTTGCTGAAACTGGTAGTAAAGTTTTATTAATTGATGCAGATATGCGTATCCCAACGATTGCAAAAAGACTTGGGCTGCAGCGTGCGCCAGGCCTTTCAAATGCTATTGTTGAGCAGCATAACATTAATGAATATATTCAGCCTTCTGGTAAGCTTGATAATTGGGATATTATGGCTTCTGGAAATATTCCACCAAACCCATCAGAACTTTTAGCATCAAATCATTTTTCAAATCTTCTTGAAAAACTTGCAAATGTTTATGACTATATTATCATCGACTTGCCGCCGGTTAACCTGGTAGCAGATGCCGTAACAGTAACTCAAAAGATTCATGGCCTTATTTTCGTAGTAAGACAAAACTTCTCTTCACAGATTGCTGTTAAGGAAGCTGTTGCAAAACTTAAGTTCTTGGAAACAAAGATTTTAGGTTTTGTGCTTACAGACGCAGACGAAGAAACTTCAAGTAGAGGTCTTGTTGCATCTGGTTCTAATTATAAGAAGTATTATAAGCGTGGATACAAATATAAGAAGTACGGAAAGTACGGGTATTCTGATAAGTACAATAGTTATGATGGCTATGCTTACCAGAATGCAAAAAAAGAATAGTTAAGGAGGCCCGATTTTGAAAAAGAAATATTGGGCAGCAGCGTTAATTATATTTTTGATTCTTTGCATGGCGTTCGCAGCTTTCGGGTTGCCAAAACTGAGGGCGGTTAAGCCGGAATCCTCAACTGAGAATTCTGACAG
>JAUNQK010000032.1 GCA_030536235.1 Bacillota bacterium | reverse complement strand
GAACTTGTTCTTACATACATCATTGTTTTCGCAAAGAAAAATATTATAGCAGGCAATATCAAAGAATTCTTTAGTTTCGATAAACACTTTGCAAAAAGAGTATATGCAAATACAGTATTTACAACTTTAAACGAAGTCCTCTGGAGCTCTGCAGTTGTTGCTCAAAACGCAGCATATGGACATATTGGAATCACTGCATACGCAGCAGTTCAGGCCACAGCTACAATTATGGATCTTTTCCAGATGGCTTGCTTTAGCATCGGCGATGCATCTCTCATTCTGATTGGCGAACGCATTGGAAGAAACGAGATGGACGAAGCGAAAGGCATAGCTAAAAAACTGATAAAGACTTGTTGGGTTTTAGGCTTTGCAATGACAGGCCTTTTATTGCTTATAAAAGCCCCGATAATTTCGCTGTTTAACTTAACAGATGTAGGCGTTTTCTATGCTACAAAATTAATAATAATACGAGCAATGGTATTACCATTTAATCTTCAGGCAGGCCTACTAATTGCAGGTATTTTTAGAGCCGGCGGCGATGCGAAATTCGCAGCAATTGCAGAAATATCATTGATGTGGTTAGTAGGTGTTCCACTTTGTTTTGCCGGAGCCATGTGGATTCAGCTTCCAGTCTACTGGGTAATGGCGCTCGTTCAAATTGAAATGGCAGTTAAAATGATAATTATGTACAAACGCTATTTCTCTGGCAAGTGGATTAAAAACATGATTTCAGGTATGTAAAAAACTTTTAGCCTTTTCTATTTTCATTGCATCCCAGCCTTTCATCAATAGTACGCAAAGTAAAAATGTTGATTTTCCCCAATAGTGCGCAAGGTATTGCGACCTACATTGATCTAAGCATATCCTCATAAAAGTGTAAAAAATCCTAAATATTCCCTCATAAAAATGTAAATATTGAAGTTATCCTCATAAAAGTGTAAAATATATATAAATATTCCCTCATAAAAGTGTTAATTAGGTGTACCATGAAAAGAATAATTTACGATTCGCTGTTATCATGGAAAAACGACCCAAACCGCAAACCTCTAATTATTGATGGCGCAAGGCAGGTCGGAAAAACATGGATACTCAAAAAATTTGGAGAAAAAGAATTTAAAAATACGGCATATATTAACTGTGATAAGACTGCTGAAATGAAATCAGCTTTCTATGATTTTGATGTTAAACGATTGATTCGTGTATTTAGCTCGATTGCTGAAGAAACAATAACCCCAGGCGAGACTCTTATCATATTAGATGAAATTCAAGAAGTACCAATTGGGTTAACTGCACTGAAGTATTTTTGTGAAGAAGCTCGTGAATATCATATAGTGGTTGCCGGAAGCTTGCTTGGAATAAGTCTTCATGAAGGTAGTGGTTTTCCTGTCGGCAAAGTTGACGAAATGAAAATGTATCCTATGTCGTTCTTGGAATTTGTTCAGGCTTCCGGAAGACAACAACTTTTGAAACTCCTCAAGTCACATAAATGGCAAGAAATATCATCCATGTCGATAAGCTATATTGACCTATTAAGGCAATATTATTATGTTGGAGGAATGCCTGAAGTTGTAAATTCATATTTTGAGAATAACAATCTTAATGAAGTAAGAATTATTCAAAATAGAATACTTAAAGATTACGAGCAAGATTTTTCAAAGCATATTCCGCAAAGTTTACTTTCCAAAGTGAACATGGTATGGAATTCGATTCCATCTCAGCTTGCCAAAGAGAACAAAAAATTTGTATATGGGGCTTTAAAAAAGGGCGGCCGCGCTAAAGAATTTGAAGATGCGATAGAATGGCTCATTAAGGCTGGTCTAATTTATAAAGTTACAAGAACAAAGAAAATAGAGAAGCCTTTAAAGTTTTACGAAGATTTTAATTCATTCAAATTATTTGTATGTGACCTTGGGCTTTTAGGTGCTATGTCGGATGTGTCGGCAAAAGATGTAATTACAGGCGAAAAGGTCTTTTCGATATATAAAGGCGCTTTTACAGAGCAGTATGTAGCTCAAGAACTAATTTCCATTGGAGAAAAAATTTATTACTATTCAAAGGAAAATTCAAATTTAGAAATCGATTTCCTAATCCAAAAGGATGATATATATCCAATTGAGGTTAAGGCGGAGGAAAATGTAAGATCAAAGAGCCTTAGAATGGTATGGGAGAATAATCCAGAGTTAATTGCATGCAGGTTATCTATGTCAGGATATAGAGATCAAGAATGGATGAGAAATATTCCGCTGTATGCAGTTTCGGAGTGGTTTTTATCAAACTAAACGTTCGTAGGCCATCATTGCCCTTAATGATGGCCTTATTTATTTGCCTTTTAAATGTGATATAATAACTATGTATGATTATCAAAGCTTATGCAAAAATTAATTTAGATTTAAAAATACTGGGGAAACGCCCAGATGGCTATCACGAGCTTAGAAGCACGATGCAAGCACTGCCAGATTTATATGACGTTTTAGAAATTGTCGAATCCGGCGAAACCGAAATCACCTGCAGCGATAAAAGCCTTGCCTGTGGCGAATCAAATCTTTGCGCTAAGGCGCTGGCCTTAATTGGTAAAAAGGCGAAGATTCATATCGAAAAGCATATTCCAATTGCTGCTGGGCTTGCCGGAGGAAGCGCCGACGGTGCTGCCGTGATTTATGCCTTCGAAGGCGCAAGCGACTTGGCATACGAGCATGCTGCAAAACTTGGCTCTGATGTTTGCTTTTCACTCATGGCAATTTCAAAGCAAGGAAAAGCAGCTGCCATTGCAACTGGCCGAGGCGAAAAGCTCGAGGCTATAGACCCAATCAAAAACAAAATTATTGTGAAGACTCCGGCAATAAGTGTACCAACACCTGCCGTATATAAAGAGTTCGACAATAATCCAATTAGCACAGATGGAGGAAACGACTTACAAGCACCGGCACTTAGGCTCTTCCCTGAAATACAAATTACATTAGATGAATTAAGTAGAACGCCCGACGAAAGCGGCAACCTTCCAATCAAGGTTCAGCAATCAGGTTCGGGCCCAAGCTGTTTTGCAATTTATAAGGAGGATGCAAAATGAAGATTGTTGTTTTAAATGGATCAAAAGTTAATTTTGATGGTGCAATCGACTACTCAGTTTTAGCTGGCCCAGAAGACGAGCTCGTAATTTACGAAACATGTAATGATCACGATTACGCGAAGATTTCAGAAGGCGCTGAAATTATTATTTCTAAAGAGCTCCCAATTGATAAGAACGACATCGCTGCACTTCCAGACAGTGTAAAGATTATTGCAGAAGCCGGAACCGGTTATAACAATATCGACCTTGAAGCTTGCAGACAGCGCGGAATTGGTGTTACAAATGTTCCGGCATATAGCTCTGAAAGAGTAGCAGATACAGCTATCATGCTTATGCTTATGCTCGCATCAACAATGCAGGTTCAACTCAAGATGCTTGCAAAAGGAGACCATAGAAACTTTGACGAACACCTTATGGTTCCTCATGTAGAACTTAACTACAAAACACTCGGTGTTGTTGGTGGCGGAAACATTGGACAAAATACAATCGCAATTGCACGTGCAATGAAGATGAATGTTCTTGTTTACGACCCATTCCCAAAGGAAGATTCCGAAGGCATTCACTACTGCAGCCTCGAAGAAGTTTTAAAGAATTCTGATTTCATTTCACTTCACTGCCCACTTATGGACAGCACAAGACATTTAATCAATAAAGAAACTTTAGCTTTAATGAAGCCAACAGCATTCCTTATCAATACAGCTCGCGGTGCTCTTGTTGATGAAGCAGCACTTATCGAAGCTCTTAAAGAAAAGAAGATTGCAGGTGCAGCACTTGACGTTCAAGAAGTTGAACCACTTGCAGCATCAAACCCTCTCTTTGAACTTGATAATGTAATCCTTACACCACACATGGGATGGAAGGGATTTGAATCAAGACAAAGACTCGTTGGAATTCTTAAAGAGGCAATTGACGGATACAAGAACGGCGAAAAGGTACATAGAGTAGACTAATGAATACAAAGATTGGGATAGATAAAACAGGATCATATAGAGTATATGCTGCGGTAACAACAGATTTAGTTGCCGCAGCTGAATCAATTCATCAAAGCAGCAACCCTGCTTTTGGAATGGTTTTAGCAGCAGCTGGCATAATGGGTTTAATGCTTAAGGGCCAGCGCGATAAGCTGTCTTTGATTTTCAAAACTGCCGATGGCAGCGGCGAAATCGTTGCTACAGCAGACGCAAGCGGCGCAGTTAAAGGTTACATTAGCCGTGATGATATTAATCTTAAAGCTGGAGTCTTAACCGTTATCAAAGACCTCGGTTTAAAAGAACCATACATCGGAAAAATTGAACTTGAAACAGGAGACATTAGCAAAGACCTCGCAAAATATTTCGCAGTAAGTGAGCAGCAACCATCAGCTGTTGCACTGGCCCCAAACGGTGGCATGATAGTTCAGGTGCTTCCGGGTGCAGATGAAGATGTTATCACAAAGCTTGAAGATACTTTATTCATGATGGATAACATTGCGCTTATCATTGACGATGCAAATGGCGAAAACAAAATTATCGAAACAGTATTTAAAGATGACATTAACGTTTTAGATGAACGTGAAATAAAATGGCAATGCGACTGCAACAAAGAAAGAATGGCAGCAGCACTTGCAAGCATTGGCAAAAAAGATTTGACAATGCTAATTGAAGAAGATGGCAAGGCTGAACTTACTTGTCAGTTCTGCAAAAATTCATATAACTTCAGCAAAGAAGAATTAATGGAGATATTACAATATGCCTAAGACAAAACTTGCAGTAATCTACGGAAGCAAATCAGGCGAACACGAGGTTTCAATTGTATCTGCTTCTAATGTAATTGCTGCACTTGATACAAATAAATACGACATCATTCGCGTTTTCATTTCAAAAGAGCTCGAATGGTTTTTAGACCCTAAAGGCGATCAATCACTTTTAGCACCATATAACCCTATGGATCTTAAAAAAGATGTAGACTTTGTTCTTCCGATTCTTCACGGCCCTAATGGTGAAGATGGAACAGTGCAGGGTCTGCTCGAGCTTCTTAATATTCCATATGGTGGTTGCAGCGTTATTGGCTGCGCAACAGCAATGGATAAAATTGTTGCAAAAGAAATTTTCGAAAACGCTGGCCTTAAGCAAACTCCATATGTTGCACTTACTACAGCCGACATAGAAGATGCAAGTAGAAAAGCCGAAAAGCTTAGACAAATTAAATCAAAGCTTAAGCTCCCGTATTTCGTAAAGCCCGCAAATATGGGCTCTTCTGTTGGAATTACTAAAGTTAAAAATCTTGAAGATTTAGACGAAGCTTTAGATATCGCTGCTCACTACGATTCAAGAATTGTAGTTGAACAAGGTGTAAACTGCAGAGAACTTGAAACAGGTGTTATTGGAAACGATGTGCTCGAAGTTGCAACTGTTGGTGAAATTATTACAGGCGCCGACTTTTATACTTACGATGATAAGTATATTGACGGAACATCAAGCACACAGATTCCGGCAAACATTAGTGAAGAAGCAATTGAAAAAATCCGCGAGATGGCAAAGGTTGCTTATGCATCACTTGGCTGCTGCGGATTCGCTCGCGTAGATTTCATGATGGATAAAGACTCCGGCGAGATCTTTATTAACGAAATTAATGCAATCCCTGGCTTTACAAATATCAGCATGTTCCCAAAGCTGTTTATGTACCAGGGCTATACATATGGTGAAATTATTGAAAGAATTATTGAACTCGGATATGAAAGATATAATGCTAAAAATCACAGGTAAAACGCTAAGCGCAATCCCGGCGAACCCTGATGATCCTAACAATGAACAAAATACAGTAGAATTTATCACTGCGGGTAAAATGGTTAGTCGTGGCGGAATCACAAGAATTTCTTACGACGAAACCGAGCTTTCGGGCATGGAAGGCTGCAAAACTCAGATTACCATTAGCAGTGACAAACTTAAGATGCAAAGAGTTGGCAAAATGCTTGCATCTGATACATGCATGGAATTTGAGAAAGGCAAACGCTATCACGGTTCTTATGCAACTCCATACGGCAATGTAGCAATGGAGATTTTAACAAACAGCATAAACGTAGATGATACTTCCAAAATTTCAATCAACTATAGTTTATCAATTCAAGGAATTATTGAAAGCAACAACGAATTAAAAATCGAGGTTATGTAATGAAGAAAAGAAACTTAGCTTCAAAGATATTAGTAATTATCTTAGTGCTTGCAATGATTGCAGGCGTTGCTTCTTGTCTCGCTTATGTTATCGCGCCAAGCAGCGTTAATGTATATGCTGCCAATGCGGTTAGTGATGAAGACGCATACAAAAAGCTTGATAAGCTAAAAGATATTATTAAGATTATCAAAGAAAATTACAAAGAAGAAATAGCCGTAGAAAAATTGGTAAACGGCGCTTACGAAGGCGTCTTTGGGCAGCTCGACGATTGGTCGGTATATTATGCTTCTACCGTAGAGCAAGAGGCATTTACAAATACCCTTACAACTCAGCAATACTGCGGCGTTGGCTTAACAATTACTGCTGCCGGTACAGACTGCATTATCGATGCAGTTAATCCTAAGGGCCCATGTAAGCCTGCCGGAATCAAAGCCGGAGACATCATTACCGCAGTAGACGGTAAACCTGTTAAAGGCTGGAGCCTCGATCAAATTAGCCAGGCTCTTCGCGGAAAAGAAGGCACAAAAGTAAAAATCAGCACAACAAGAAAAGGTGTAGCCTACGACTACACCATTGTTCGCGCAATGCTTGAAACAACAGATATCGATTCTTATATAATTCCTGATACAAGCATTGGTTATATTGAAATCGCATCGTTTGGCGAAAAGTGTGCCAATGATTTTACTGAAGCTGTAGCACAGCTTCGAGAAGATGGGGCAACAAGCTTTATCTTCGACCTTCGCAACAACCCTGGCGGATACATGGATCAAGCACTTAATTGTGCAGCATGCATTTTAAAACCTGGTGACGATCTCGTTTATTACTATCAGAATGGAAAAGAAATTGACCATCTGCACGTAGTAGGAGAAGACGATTCACCTCGTGATAAGGTTGTTATTCTTGTGAACGAAAACTCAGCTTCTGCTGCAGAAGTATTTACAGCAGCACTTAAAGGCAATAACAACGCTACTGTTGTTGGCGTAAATACTTATGGAAAAGGTGTTGCACAAGAAATTATTGATTTAGAAGACGGCAGCTCGTTTAAACTTAGCACACTTTATTTCACTGGCCCAAAGAAGCTCGCAATTGATGGCAAAGGAATTAAACCAGATTATATTGTTTACAACAACGACGGCTTTCTTACATCAGAAGAAGCTGCCCAGCTTAGCGCTTCATTTATTCCTTTAAAAGAAGATAAGAAGTTCCAGAAAAAAGGCGAATATGGTCTCAACGTTCTTGCTGCACAGCAGCGCTTAAAAGCTATGGGTTTTGAAGTTGAAACCAATTCAATCCTTGATGATGCTACAATGGCTGCAATTATGGTGATCCAAAAAGATGCCGGCGGCACCCCATATGGCGGGTTAGATTTTGGCACCATGCGAGCTATCACAGCAAGATTTAATTCTTATTTTGGCGGCGATAAAGACGCTCAGCTTGAAAAAGCGATTTCACTTTTAAAATAATTAATATTTTCTATGAAGTCTATAGACCCTAACCTTTTCAGGTTCAGGGTCTATTTCTATATCCCCAACTGTGAATGTTACGTGCAGCACATTGCTTTTCTTGTTAAAGCTGTCGCTGCCGCAATTATCGATTGCGTAATAATCGAAGCTGTATGTTCCGGCCTTTGTTAAAGTCTTATTTAAATCCATAGAGCAATAAGTTGTTCCTATAGGGTCCCCTTCAGGGTCGCTGTAAACAAAGTTGTAGCTTGGCTTTTCTCCAATTTCGAAATGTTTAATTTCGTTTCCGCCGGAATCATTATGAGGTGCACATTCATTTATAATTGCTTGAAGGTTAAACGATTCTTTCGAAAGATCGATAACCTTTTGAAAATCTTTCCCGCCTGTTAAAAGTAAGTTTTTGATGTTATCAACCTTTGTTTCATTAGGCATTGAAAATTCATAAATATATGAATAAGAATAAGAACCAGCTCCATAGCTAAAAATGAATGTGTCATTATTTCGATATGCAAGTTCGAGATTTTTTAAATCAGATGCGCTGTCCCAATTACTCTCAAAGTCACTGGCTGCACCAGTTCCAAAACTAATAGGGAAACAATACTTAGTGGCTTTTCCGCTTGTAAACTGGGCCCCTGTGAAAGTAAGAACCGAGCTATCATCAAATTCAAGGCCAACAAAAGTAAGCGAAGTATTTGTCTTCTTAGTAGAAGTTTTCTTTGTACTTGTTGCCGTTGCTAAATCATAAAGATAATAAGCATTTGTAGTTGAGGTTGGATTATAAGCTTCAAAAGCATAGTTTATTTCTCCGCTGCAGTTATAAACTACTGTTGGGACAGAAGACACTTTCGCCTTTTTAATATCCGGGCCAAATCTGCTGCCATCTAAAATCCATGTCCTAATATATCCTTCCGAAGACGTTATCTGCTCGATTACAAAACGCCCGCTGCTCGAAATTCCGATAATAGAATCTTCTGTTGATACTGAAGAATTTACAAGCGGTGTTTTTAATATTTGCCCAGTTGAAAGATTAAGCTTCGCAAGGCTTAAAGAGTTTCCATCTTTTATTACGAAGACGGCATAGCCATGGAAAATTTTCATTCCTTCTTGCTGAAGCACTTTAGGGCTTAAGCATTCGTTTGTAAGTACAGTTTCAAAGCTTCCGTTTGATAAATCGACTTTAATTAAGCCGGCCTCTGTTGCGCTATATAAATAGCCTCCAACTGACACATTGCTTACTCCCAGGTGGGTTGAAACGGCTGTTATTTTGTTGGTCTTTTTCTCAACGATTACGCTCTTTTGGCCAATAGAAGCGACAAGGTAGTTTCCTTTTAAGTCTTGAGAAAAGGTATGCTCTGTAGTCGTTGTATTTGCTCCGGCAAGTTTTTCTGCCGGAATCGTCAATATGCTTGGCTCGATAGTTAAATCATTTTTATCGAACCTATAAATATCAAACGGGGCTAAAGATGTGTTAGTTTTTGTTGGTTTGCTGCTTACGAATTTGTAAACATAGTTATCATCGCAAACCACGGCGCCTTGAAAACAACGGCCACCTGCAAGCAAATTAGAATAAGGGGTTTGCGTTGGGATTGCGCTTACCAGCGAAAAGATTCCAGGAGTTTGGGTCTGAGCGTAATTTGCAAGTTTAATTTCTGCATCAATATTTGCATCAGACAGGGCATTAGCGATAAGGTTTAAGTCGGTGTCTCCTGGGTTAATCAAAAGAAGCTCGAGGCTGTTTCTTTTTATGTTCGACAAAGAAACGGTTGGCCGCTTGTTATTCACTGCGAACTTGTAAGTATAGCTTGCCTCTTTTCTATCGCTATCACTTACGAATTCCGGCAAAGTATCTTTCCAAACATCTTTTACCTTTAACGTAATGTAATAATAGCCAACATTTTTAAGTGTGAACTTACGAGAAGAAGCGTCACTTAAATCAACATTTTCTGCCTCACTTGGCAGAACCCAAGTATATTCAACTGGGTCGTCTGTAAGCTTTCCGTTTGACTCCGCAATTACTTGTGCTACCAATTCACCTTTTTCATTTTTAAAGCTTCTATATAAAGGCTCGTTGATTTTAATAAAAGCATTAGGTGCTTGGTCGGCGGCAACAGTAAAATTGCCTGTTACGTAGAATTTTTCACCTCTGGAATCTTCTGCCCAAATTGCATAGGTATAGGTTTTCTTTGCGGAATTTTTAGTGATAAATTCAAAGCTTAAATCAATAAATTCGTCGCTTCGATTAATTTGAAGCGGGCGCGAGTTTGAACCATCTACAGTTATTCCATAATTCACAATTGGGTACTTAGGGTTTTGAGCGATGTGTGCGGTAATCACTTGTCTTTGAAAGGCGCGCTGTGTTCCACCGATGCTAAAGCTATCAAGATACGGGCAAGCGCGAACAGTTAGTGATTTGGTAACGCTGTTTGTTTGGCCGCGCTTTGGGTTATTAGAGCCTTCCCAAGTTTCTGTAAGCGTTACGCTTGCAGGGCCCGGCTTATCAAAGATAACAGAAGCTTCAAGCACGTTATACTTACTAACTGTAGCGTTCCCTTCGCCAGTTACATTTGAAGCGAACTTAGCCCAACGCTTGAGGGCGAAGTGATCGTAGGTTCCGGCAAAAGAGTTAGTAACAAAGCCGTTTTGAGTAGCGACAAGAATGTCGCGATGGCTTAATGCTTGGTCGGTTGTTCCGAGATTAAAAGTTGAAGCGTCTGTAATGGAATAATTGTGGCCTTCGTAGGTATAGTCACCAGTAGCCTTGTGCCCTCCGCCAATTTGCACGTAGACATCCCATTCATAGCCGGCATGAACCACTGCCGTGGCCATAATAAGAAAAGTGAAAACAAAAAATAGTGTTCTTTTCATGCGTACCTCCGCAATCTCAAAACACTAAGTA
>JAUNQK010000097.1:952-2638 GCA_030536235.1 Bacillota bacterium | reverse complement strand
TAAAACATTCTACACATCATTATCAGAAAAATCTACCCTACTACCATCATTTACACCAGAACCTCAAACAAGTTACTTAGCAACAAACACAATAGACGCAATGTCTATCGGTTCGTTCAATGGATATGTTGGAATGGTAAATAATATAAAAGACAATATTATTAAACAAAATGGAACAACACCAAAATTAATAATTTGTGGTGGGCATTCAGAAAAAGTAAAAGACTATATCACTAACGTAGACTATCAAGAATCAGATTTTGTAATTAGTGGATTGAATCATCTATATCTTTCAAAATGACTAGACTAATACTTGCCAGTAATTCACCTAGACGTAAAGAACTTTTAGCAGATTTAGGTTACTCTTTTGAAATAATCCCATCAAATATTAACGAAGAAATTGATTTAAATAATTCTATACAAAATGAAATAGAAAAATTATCTTTCAGCAAAGCTTTGTCTGTTTTTAAAGACAATAAAGATGCTATAGTCATAGGTTCAGATACTGTCGTGATATTAAATAATAAAATCTATGGAAAGCCTAAAAACAAAGAAGAAGCAAAACATATGCTTCAAGCATTAAGAAATAAAACACATGTAGTATTAACTGCTGTAACAATAATATCTAATAAACAATCAGAAACTTTTTCAGAAAATGCAGAAGTAACTTTTGATAATATTAGCGATGAAGAAATTGATAAATATATCAACGAAGAAAATGTCCTAGATAAAGCTGGTGCATACGCAATTCAAGGACTAGCAAAAAAATTTATTAAATCAATTAATGGAGATTATTTCACCATAATGGGCCTACCAGTACATGAATTGTATGTAAGATTAAAAAAATATTATGAGTAAAAGAAAACCAACTAAGGCTAGAAAAAAGAATGCAAAGTTAACTAAAGGACAAGAACTTAATACTTTAAAGAGCAAAAAGAGTCCTAAATTATCAAATGCCAAAATAAGCAAAACAAACACTGAAGAAAAACAAAAGCCTATTTCAAAGGTAGCCAAAGCCCCTATCCCTACTGGTGAACTAAACAAAAGTATAAATAAAAAGCCAATCTCTAAACCTAAGAAAAAAACCAATAAAAGAAAAATAAGATTCGAACCCGAAAAGAAACCATTTTTTAATAAGATAACAATCTCTATAATAACTATTATTTGTTTAATATGTGGTTTTATTGCATTTAAATATAGTTATGACAATTATATACATAAAGGAAACTATGTATTTAAAACCAATCTATCTAATGTTAGAGCAAATATGACAAGCACTTCAAAAGATAGAGAACCTGTAAATGAAGAGGTTGACGAATCTGTAATATATATTAGCCTAGATTATGATCAAATAGTATTATCTAATGGAAAAGTCAAAGAATATCTCTCTAATGATAAACCGTTCTTTAAATACTATGGAGAAGATTATACTCCATTGCCATTAAATGAAAAGTTTGAAATAGATTACATGTACTTTACACCTATTGAAAATCAAGATATAACTTTTGCAACAGATAATAATTGCGTAGAAATTAAAGATAATATTATTACAGCTAAAAAAGATGGTGAAGCAAATGTTTATGCTTGCTATGGTAACACTAAAAATAAATTATTAACTATTACTTCAACAAGTTTGATATGCACAAGAAGTAAAGAATTTGACGAAACAAAGCCATTTCTCTCTTG
>JAUNQK010000097.1:0-942 GCA_030536235.1 Bacillota bacterium | reverse complement strand
TACTAACGAAGAAAACAAAATTGTAGATGATATTCTTGAATATAAAATTAATAAAGCAGGCTATCTAACAAGAGCCGGAGTTGTAGAAGCCATGAGATTTATAACTTTAGATTTACCTTATCGAGTTAATTATTTCTACGAAAACGGAAGACTACCAAGTATCGATGGTCAAGGAAGATATTACCATAAAGGTTTATATTTAAGTTCTGGAAAATATGACAACTTAATAGAATCAGAAAATAAAGGTACTTGGGGATGTAAAATATATTCTTATCCTGCTAAAGAAAATATGGAAAATGGACTAGATTGCAGTGGCTTAGTAGGCTGGGCTCTATTTAACGCAGGATTTGATCCAAATGACATCAAAGGTTCTGATTTACTTTTAACTTTAGGAGACCTCCACAATTCTCAAGAAGCTATCGATTCTGGTAAAGTCAAAGTTGGAGATTTTGTTCATAATAATGAAGCAACTTCACATATAGGAATGATTATTGGAATTGATGATGATTATTACTATGTTGCACAAGCAATTTGGTATAAACCTGAAGGTGTAATTATAAGCAAGTATACTAAGAAGCAAATGGTAAAGCATTGGCTACAAATAGTTTTATTAGATGATTATTATAAAGCAGATGGTAATCTTACCAATATGTGGTACTAAATCGAACTTAATAGTCTAGAATATTCGTCAAGTATATTCTTCAAATCTTCAAAAGACTTAATGCCAATCAATTTATTTTTATATTTAGCACATCCATATAAACCCGTTAAATAATGATGTGCAATCCCCCTCATTTCATATATAGCGCCTTTTTCTCCCTTTAATTTAATAAGTTTATTTGTATGATTTATTAATTGTTTAAACTTTTGCTTATATGTGATTTTAATATTCCTTTTCCTTGATTATAATTAAGAATTTGCTTAATTAAAAAAGGATTGCCT
>JAUNQK010000003.1:37024-39065 GCA_030536235.1 Bacillota bacterium | reverse complement strand
CTTTATCAGATATTGAAGTTGAACACGTTGATCATCAGGGTAAGTACTGGTACTTTAGATATCCAGGCGCTGATGGAAGTGAAGGTATTGTTGTTGCTACAAGTAGACCTGAAACAATGTTCGCCGATGTAGCAATCGCAGTAAATCCAAAAGATGATAGATACACAGAACTTGTAGGCAAGAAAGTTATTCTTCCACTCGTTGGTCGTGAAATTCCTATTATCGCAGATCCATATCCAGACCCTGAAAAAGGTACTGGTGCTGTAAAGATTACTCCATCTGCAGATCCTAACGACTTTGAAGTTGGTCAGCGTAATGGGCTTGAAATTTTAGAGTGCATTGATGAACACGCAAAGATGACAAGTCTTGCAGGAAAATATGAAGGCCAGGATAGATACGAATGCAGAAAGAATTGGGTTAACGATCTTGATGCTGCCGGATTCTTAATTAAGACAGAAGACATGGTTATTCCTGCTGGCGAATGTTATCGTTGCCATACAGTAGTAGAACCAAGAATTTCTGAACAGTGGTTCGTAAAGATGAAGCCTTTAGCAGAGCCTGCAATCAAAGCAGTTCGCGAAGGCGAAACAAAGTTTGTTCCTGAAAGATTTGATAAGACATATTATCACTGGATGGAAGATATTAAAGATTGGTGTATTAGTAGACAGCTTTGGTGGGGCCACAGAATTCCGGCATACTACTGCGCAGATTGCGGAGAAATGGTAGTTGCAAAGGATGCTCCAACTAAATGTGAAAAGTGCGGATGCACAACATTTAACCAAGACGAAGACGTTCTTGATACATGGTTCAGTTCTGCTCTTTGGCCATTCTCAACACTTGGTTGGCCAAAAGAAACAGACGATTTAAAGAAGTTCTACCCAACATCAGTTCTTGTAACTGGTTACGATATTATCTTCTTCTGGGTTGCAAGAATGATCTTCAGCTCTATCGAAGAAATGGGTAAATCACCATTTGAATATGTACTTATTCATGGCCTTGTTCGTGATGCTCAGGGCAGAAAGATGTCTAAGTCGCTTGGTAATGGTATTGATCCACTTGAAATTATTAATAACTATGGTGCAGATGCTTTAAGATTTATGCTTCTTAACAACATCAGCCCTGGTAACGACCTTAGATTCTCTACAGAGAAGATCGAGGCTGCAAGAAACTTCGCTAATAAGCTTTGGAATGCAAGTAGATTTGCAATCATGAATCTTAAAGACGAAGAAGGCAATTGGCTTCCAATGGCATGTGAAACTTGCGTTAAGTTTACTGCAGAAGACCGCTGGATGCTTTCAACTCTTAATGATGCAGTTGCTGAAATTACTGCAAACATGGAAAAGTTTGAATTTGCTGTTGCATCACAAAAGATTAACGATTTAATCTGGAACAATTTCTGTGACTGGTATATTGAACTTGTTAAGCCAAGACTTTGGAATGGCTCAGACGAAGAAAAGGCAAGTGCAAGATATGCATTAGTATATGTTCTTAAGACATTACTTAAACTTCTTCACCCATTCATGCCATTTATTACAGAAGAAATTTATAGCTTCCTTCCAAAGGATGCTAATGCAAAGCAGTTCTTAATGCTTGAACAATGGCCTGTATATGATGAAAATATGAAGTTCGAAAAGGATGTAACAATTCTTGAAACTTCTATGGAAATTATTAAGTCTATCAGAAATATGCGCGCAGAAGTTGAAGCTGCTCCTTCAAAGAAGCTTCATGCATTTGTAAAAGCAGATGATAAGGCAGTTGTAGAAGCCGGGTTCGAATATATTAAATCACAGGCTAACATCACCGAAATCAAATTTGTTGATGATGCTGTAGAAGAAGCCATGTCAAAGGCTCTTCCTGGAATTACAATTTATGTTCCAATGGACGATCTTCTTGACTACAAGGCTGAATATGACAGACTCCTCAAAGAAAAGAAGAGACTTGAATCTGAAGTTGCTCGTGCAGAAGGAAAACTTAGCAACGAGAAATTTGTAGGCAAGGCTCCGGCAGATGTAATTGAAGCAGAAAGAACAAAGCTTGCTGG
>JAUNQK010000003.1:25985-37014 GCA_030536235.1 Bacillota bacterium | reverse complement strand
ATAAAGATATGCTTGCAAAGACTCTTGAGAGAATTCCGCAAGTAGAGGCTAAATTAAAATAATGATGCAGCTGGATAAACTAGAAGAAATTCTAGGGTACAAATTTAATAACAAAGCTTTATTACATCAAGCAATAACACATAGCTCTTATGCAAATGAAATTGCAGATGGAAGTGTAAAAGATAGTGAACGTCTCGAATTTTTAGGCGACGCTGTTTTAGACATGGTTGTAAGCAATGTGTTATTTAATCAAGAGATGGATAAAGCAGAAGGTGATTTGACAAAGCTTCGTGCGCAAATTGTTTGCGAAAAAAGTCTCGCAGCAATTAGCAGAGAAAAAGGGTTTGGCGATTTCATTTTGCTTGGTAAAGGCGAAGAACACAATGGCGGCAGAAAGCGTGATAGCATTCTTGCCGATAGTGTTGAGTCAATTATCGGGGCAATTTATATCGACTCGGGCTTTACTGCAGCAGCGGGCGTAGTTACGTCTTTGTTTGAAAAAACGATTGAAGAAGCTATGGCAGGCAAAATGCCGCGCGATAGTAAAACCGAGCTTCAAGAGCGACTTCAAGCGCATGGTCCATGCACTATCGAGTATAAACTTGAAAGTGAAGATGGCCCTGATCACGATAAATGCTTTACTTTTTCAGTTAATGTAAATGGAAAGCAAATCGGTATTGGAAAGGGAAAAAGTAAAAAAGCCGCACAGGCAAGTGCAGCAGAAGCTGCATTGAAAGGTTTATAAATGCATTTTAAAAGAATTGAACTTAACGGATTTAAATCATTTGCCGATCCTGTAACAATTGAATTCACCGATGGCATTACATGTATTGTAGGCCCAAATGGTTCTGGTAAGTCTAATATTTCTGATGCTATTAGATGGGTTTTAGGTGAACAATCACCTAAGATGCTTCGTGGCGGAAAGATGGAAGAAGTTATTTTTGCCGGAACACAAAACCGTAAGCCAAAGGGAATGGCCGAGGTTACGCTTGTAATCGATAACAGCGATCACGAACTTCCTATCGAATTTGAAGAAGTAGGAATTACGCGTCGCATGTATAGAAGCGGTGAGTCGGAATATATGATTAATAAGACTCCATGCAGGCTTCGTGATATTAGAGATCTTATTATGGATACCGGAATTGGTGTAGAAGGTTACTCAATTATCGGCCAGGGTAAAATCTCAGATATTATCGATAACAAGATGGACAGCCGTCGTGAAATTTTTGAAGAAGCTGCCGGAATCGTTAAATATAGAACGAAGAAGGGTGAAGCTGAAAGAAAACTTGCAGGCGCATCTGATAATCTTTCTCGTGTTAACGATATCATTCATGAAATCGAAGGCCGTATTGGAACATTAAAGACAGATTCCGAAAAGGCAGTAGAATACCTTGATATCAAGGATAAATATCGCAAGGTCGAGATTAATGTTATTTTAAAGAACATTGAACAGGCCGAAGAAAAAAGCGATGCAGTTACGACAGAAGTTGCAGAGCTTGATAATGCAATTGAAGAAACAAGAGCTGCTCGTGAAGCAATTGATGAGAAGTTAAAGCTTGCTCGTGAACATTCAGAAGCTGTTGAAGAAAAGCTTGATAATCTGCGTAGTGATCTTATTGCTAAGAACGAAGAGCTTCACTTTATTTCAAGCAGATCAGAACTTAACGAAGAAAGAAAAGCATCTCTTGAACGTGAAAAAGAAAGACTTACTAATGAATTAGCAACTATTGAAGAAAAACTTTCAAGAGAAAATGCTAATGCATTAGCTGCAAAAGATACAGGGGCTGCTGTTGAAGAAGAAATGAATGCAGCTGCTGCACTTGTTTCTGAAAAGCATAACATCGTTGCACTCTTTGAAACAAAGATTGCAGAATCAGAGGAACTGAGAATTAAGTACAACCGCATGGTTGCACGTGCTCACCTTCTTGAAGAACTTGAAAAATCTTATGAAGGCTATAACGGCAGCGTAAGATTTATGATGAGCCAGAACTTAAACGGTATCGTTGGCGTTTTAGGCGATCTTCTTATTGTTCCTAAGGGCTGCGAAGTTGCTGTTGAAACAGTTCTTGGCGGGAAACTTCAGAATATTGTTTGCGAAGATGATGACGTTGCAAAGAAGGCAATTGCAATCTTAAAACAGAATCAGGCTGGTAGATTAACTTTCCTTCCTGTTAAGACTCTTCGCCCACAGAAGGCTTATGACACAGCAGAAATAAAAGATGCTTCTGGGTTTATGGGCCTTGCATCAGAAATGATTAATTGCAAAGGCGGTTATTCATCAGTTGTAGATTATGTACTTAATAGAGTTGTAATTTGCGATAAACTTGAAAACGCCATTGCTATGACAAAGGCTTATCCTGGCCCTTATAAGGTTGTAACACTTGAAGGCGAAGTTATTAATGCTGCAGGTGCTATCACAGGCGGAAGCCTTAAGAATAATGTAGGAAATATCTTAAGCAGAAGAGCAGAGCTCGACCAGCTTACTAAAGATATTGAAGTTGCTGCAAAAGAAGTTGAAGAACTTGATTCACTTCATGAAAAGCTTGCAGAAGCACGTGAAGCAGAAACAGCTGCACGTCTTGCTGAAAGCAATGCTCTTGTTAGAGCACAAGGCAGCAAAGATATTGAAGCTCGCGTACTTCAATCACTTAAAGATCTTGAAGCAGATAAGAATGCTGCACTTAAAGGTCTTGATAATGTTGAAATTCAAAAGTCTGAAATTATTGCCTTTGCTGATACAGCTGCATCTGCAAAAGCTGATAAAGAAGCTGAACGCGACGCAATTCAAAAAGAAATTGAAGATACAACTGCATCAAGAAAAGCTGAATTTGAAGAAAGCAATAAGCTTGAAGCTGATAGAGTTGATCTCGAAAGTAAGCTTTATGATATTCAATCTAAACGTCATGAAGCAGATGTTCGTATGGCAAGATTTGAAACCCAGACTGAATCCTTAAAAGAAAAGCTTTGGGATGAATTTGAAATTTCATTTGCAGAAGCACAAGACTTAGCCGACCCAGAGTTTGTCTTCTCTCGTGCGCTCAAAGAAAGCAGAGAGTATAGAGCAAGACTTCGTGAGCTTGGTGATGTAAATGTTGGCGCTATTGAAGAGTATAAACAAGTAAGTGAAAGATATGAATTCTTAACAACTCAGCGCGAAGATATTAATAAGGCAATTTCAGAACTTACTGCTGTTATTGCTGACATGGATAATACAATTAAGGTTAAGTTTAAGGAAAGCTTCGAAGCTGTATGCGATAACTTCGAGGGAATATTCACAGAATTATTTAATGGTGGCCATGCAAGACTCACTATGGAAGACCCTGAAAACCCGCTCGAAACAAGTATTGAAATTGAAGCTCAGCCACCCGGAAAGAAACTTCAAAACATGAAGCTGCTTAGTGGTGGTGAAAAGACTATGACAGCAATTGCATTAATGTTTGCTGTGCTCAAAGCAAAGCCAACTCCATTCTGCATTCTTGATGAGGTAGAAGCTGCACTTGACGAAGCTAATATTGATAGATTTGCTGAATATCTGTCACAGTTTAACAACACACAGTTTGCACTTATTACTCACCAAAAAGCAACTATGGAATATGCAGATGCTTTATATGGTATTACAATGCCAGAACATGGTATTACTCAAGTACTTTCATTGAGGTTAGGCGATGATTTTGAAATCTAAACATTCATTCTTCGGTAATTTGGCTCAAAGCATAGGAGATGTTATCTTGCTTAGACCAAAGCCAGACGAAGAGATGATTGACGAGCTTGAAGAAGTTCTCATCTCTTCTGATATCGGAATGGATACTACTTTAAAAATTACAGATTCTCTTAGAGAAAGTATCAGACACGATAGACTGCGCGATGCAGATGCGGTAAAAGACCAAATCAAATCTATTGTTACTGATATGCTTGATAAGGGAGATAGAAATAAGCTTTGCGAAAAAACACCTCTTGTTATTTTAATGATTGGTGTAAATGGCGTAGGTAAAACTACAAGCATTGCAAAAATCGCAAATATGCTTAAAGCCGAAGGTAAATCGGTTATGCTTGTTGCTGCCGATACTTTTAGAGCAGCTGCTGCAGAGCAGCTTAGCATTTGGGGAAATCGCTTAGATCTTCCTGTAATTAAACATCAAGAGGGTGCAGACCCATCTGCAGTTATATTTGATGGTATGCAATCGGCCAAAGCAAGAGGCGTAGATGTAGTTATCTGCGATACTGCCGGAAGATTGCAAAATAAAAAGAACCTTATGGCAGAGCTCGCGAAGATGTATAAGGTTATTGACAAAGAATTCCCAGAGGCTGAAAGAGAAGTGCTTCTTGTACTTGATGCAACAACGGGAAAGAATGCTATTTCTCAGGCAAAAGAATTTGGCGAAGTAACAGATTTGTCCGGAATTGTTCTAACTAAGATGGATGGAACAGCAAAGGGCGGAATCGTAGTTACTATTAGCGACGAATTCGACCTGCCTGTTAAATATATTGGGCTTGGAGAAGGCATGAATGATTTGAAACTGTTTGATGCAAAAGATTTTGCTTCAAGCATTTTTGAGGGGTAAGACATGGAAAACATTACAGATGAATTTGAAAAACTAAAAGAAAGCTTTAGAAAAAATTCTGCGATGGATGCAAGCGATTTATCTAAAACTATGGTTGTGCCAAGAGTTGAAGACATTATCGAAGAACGACCATTAGAAGCTGCTGCTGATGTTGAAACTTTGCTTGCAGCATTTGATGCACCTCCAACACTTAATAAAGGGATGGAAACAGGGGAGGAAGCACCAAAGATGAGCAGATCTAACGCGCACAAAAAAGAAAAGAGCACTAAGGGCCCGAAGAAGAAAAAGAAGTACAAACTTAACTGGAAGAGATTACTTGTTTTATTAATTGCAATTTTCGCTGCCGGTTGTATTGCAGTTGGCACATATGTTGCAATTACTGTAAGCAAGGCTCCAAAGATTAATCCTGATAATATTTATGAATTATTATCAGAAAACTCAATTATCTATGATGTTAATGGGGAAGTCTTAGATAATATTTATTCGGGAGATTCTCTTAGAACAAATCTTGAATACAACGAAATTCCAAAGCAATTAATTGATTCCTTTGTTTCAATCGAAGATAAAACATTCTGGAATCATCACGGTTTTAATATTGTTCGTATTTTCGGTGCTATTTGGCAAAAGGTTTCAGGGCAGAGCGATCGAATTGGCGGTACATCAACAATTACTCAGCAGCTTGCCAGAAACTTATTCCTTTCAGAGATTAAGAGCCAACGTTCAATGGGCCGTAAAATTATCGAAGCTTATTATACTATTCAGCTTGAACAAAACCTCTCTAAGGAACAAATTATTGAGGCATATTTAAATACTATTTATTTAGGCTATAACTGTAATGGTGTTGCCGCTGCATCAGAAGCATATTTCGATAAATCAGTTGACGAGCTAAGCTTAATAGAATGTGCTCAGCTTGCTTCGCTTCCGCAGAGCCCTAATAACTATGCTCCGCTTAAGCGTATGGAAACAGATAAAATTGAAGACTTTGATTCTTTAGATGTTTTAAGTAAAGACGAAGAATATACCATTATTTATAATAATACTGCTGAAAATCGTATCAAGCTTGTATTAAGATTTATGCACGATCAAGGAAAGATTGATGATGCAACATACGAAGCAGCACTTGCTGATTCAATTAGAAATTATTTGAAGCCAGGAACATCTGCTATTAATAATGTTACTTCATCTTATTTCGTAGATTATGTAACAGACGAAGTATTAGAAGATTTAATTGCTGCTGGTTATGACGAAGAAACTGCATCAAATCTTCTTTACAATGGCGGTCTTAGAATTAATTCTACAATGGACCTTCGTGTTCAGGAAATAATGGACAAGGCATACGAAAATACCGATCTCTTCCCTGGTGTAAATGTTACATCAAAGGATAAGGACGGAAACGCTCTTGATGGAAACGGCAAAGTATTACTTTATAACATGAAGAATTATTTTGCTGAATCAGGAGACTTTGTTCTTGCAAGTGATGAATATAAAGAACTTGCTAATGGCGATTTAATGTTCTACGGCGGAAAACGTCTTAACTTCTATAAGACAAGTGTTGGTGGCAATATCGACTACAGTGCAGAATTTAAAAATCTTTATGTAGTAGAAGATAATGGCGTATTTTATAGCATCTCCGGAGGCGTATGGAATATTGCCTCAGAGTATAAAAATAGAGATGACGATGGCAATTTAATTTTATCCGCAAAATTCTTAGAAGATAAGCCAGAAGCATTTACAAAGAATGAAGATGGAACATTAACTCTTTCTAAGAACTATTTCACATTAAGACAAAAGGTTCGCCAGCCGCAATCAGCTATGGTAGTTATGGACTATAAGACTGGCGGCATTTTAGGTATGATTGGCGGAAGAAACATTGATGGTAAGCTTCTTTATAACAGAGCTACATCAACAAGACAGCCTGGTTCTTCAATTAAACCACTTGCTGTTTACTCACTTGCACTTCAGCTTGGGGCAAATGGCAGGGCAGGCTTTACTGCTGCAATGCCAATTGACGATGCTCCAATTCTTTATGCGGGTCAACTCTGGCCAAAGAACTGGTATGCAGGATACACAGGAATCACAAACTTAAGACATGCTGTAGAACAGTCAATTAATGCTTGTGCTGTTAACCTCTTCTTAAAGATTGGCGATCCAGAGCTTAGCATTATTCAGCTTCAAAAGATGGGCATTACATCATTAGTAACAGAAGGTGAACCTAACGACCTTAACTCATCTGCTCTTGCTTTAGGCGGAATGACAAAGGGTATTTCACCACTTGAAATGACTGCAGCTTATGGTACATTTGGTAACTACGGTGTTTACACCGAGCCAATTTCATACACTACAGTTACAACAAAATCTGGTGATGTAATACTTTCAAATAAACCTGTTCAGGTTGAAGTATTAGATGAATCTGTTGCTTCACTTATGACAGATATTTTAAGAACTGTAGTAACAAACGGTTTAGGTTCTAGTGCAAGATTAAAGAGCCAGCCATCTGCAGGTAAAACTGGTACAACAACTGATAGATATGATATTTGGTTCTGCGGGCTCACTCCACAGTATTCAGCTGCAACATGGATTGGCAGTGATGTAAACATTCCTGTAAATTCCGATTCAAGTAAGGCTGCAAAACTTTGGGCAACAGTTATGGATCAAGTTGGTGCATTAGTTCCAAGAGAAGAATTTGTTATGAAGGGTGATTTCGTAACAGCTACTGTTGATAAGTATTCAGGAACAACAAGTCCATTTATGGATTCTACTAGTGCTTTAACTGAAATCTTTATTGCCGGAACCGAGCCAGGTGCAATGGAACCTGATGAGATTATAGGCCATGCTTCTGCAATGGTTTGCGCAGAAAGCGGATACTTAGCAACTCCGGGTTGCCCTGCAGTATCAAGAGTTGGAATTATTAGACCAAGTGGTTTCTCTTGGGAAAAACAACTTGTTCAATATACAAATGGTGGTACTAAAGAACTCAAATACGGTTTAGATGCACTGCCAGATGCGATTTATGATTTGCCAGACTATTACTGTCCATATCATAATCCAGACCCAAGTGCATATCCGGTTTCACCACTTGCTGCACTGCATACTGGTACTGATGTTTATGATCCTGAAATGGGTGAAGGATATATCGATGAAGAAGGAGAATATATTCCTACAATTGAAGAATTAGAAGAAATGCAAGATTAAATCTTTGCGATAAACAATTCTAAAGAAAGGCGGGCGTCAATTCGTCCGCTTTTTATTTCGTTTTCGATTTTATAGCAAGCGCTAAGTGCCGCTTTAAGACGAGCTGTTGAAAGTTTAGAAGATGCTTCAATAGCTTTTTTTAATCTGTATGGATTGATTCCGGCAATATTAGGGTTTTCACGAGCTTCGACCATAATTTCGAGCTGTGAACATAAAAGCCCATGGAAACGCAAAATGTCTGAGATGTTTTCATATTCATTAAGCATTCTCATAGCTTCGCTCTTTCTATCAGAAAAAGCTGCATCAAGTAATTTGAATGCATTGTTTTCTGTATCAGCAGATGAAATTGCAAGCATATCTTCGTAGGTAATTACTTCTTTACCTTCGTATAGTGCCTTTGCTTTTGCTAAATCATTTTCAAAGCTAAAGAGTTCGTAGCTTCTATCTTTGTCAAAATATCCTGCAGTAGTTGCAAACATAAGGATGTCTTGTTTGCTGATATTTGGAATTCGTTTGTGAACCCATGAAACAAGTGTTGCTTCGTCTAAAGCAGTAAAGTCGTATGCAAGGCCAATTTTTTCAATTTTCTTGTACAGCGACTTTCTCTTATCAACAGTATTTTGAACAATAATAAGAAGGGTAGTGTTTGGAATATCTGAAATGTAGTCACTAAGATCTACGTCAATATCTTTAACAACTACAACTTTTCTTTCTGACATAAAAGGCAGGGTTTCGCAGGCTGCAATGATTTCCATTTCGGTGTCATCTTTTTCGTTAAACAGGGTGTAGTCCATGCTTTCTGTCGCAGGGTTAACTACCGCATTTTTTAAACTTTTGATGGCCCATTCAATCATAAAACGCTCTTTTCCGTGCAGCAAAATAACAGCAGGTAAATCTTTACTTGCTATTACTCGTTTTAATAACTTGTATGGATGTTCTTGCGTTTTATACATATCGCGCCCTCTAAATCTGTCCTCTTTATAATTATACCCGAGTTTTCCAGTAGTTCAAGAACTCGATTGGTTGGGTGGCCATATCTATTGTTTTTTCCGCACGAAATAATAGCAATTTCGGGCTTTGCCTCGTTTAACATTTTTTCGCTGGTCGAGGTTTTGCTGCCGTGGTGCCCAATTTTTACTATATCAACATCTTCAAAACTTAGCTTCTCTTCGGTTTCAATTGGGATATCGGCAAGCATCAAAGCTTTTGTATCATTAATGCTGCAAAGGCAGGCTAAAGACCCACTGTTGTAATCTTTTCCTTGGGCCGATAGTACTTTTATATTGATTCCGCCGGAATCAATAAAATCTCCTTTATTTAAGTAAATAATCTTCTCTGCCTTATATTCAGAAACGTCTTCTCCTTTTGCAGATTCCGGGAAAGCTATAGTTTTGATATGCATTTCCTTAGAAAGAAGCCTAATGCCTTTGGCATGGTCTTCGTCAAGGTGAGTTACTATTGCAAGGTCTATTTTGGTGACTCCATTTTTAAGAAGATATTCTGAAATATCAGATTTTCCGCCATCAATCAAGATATTAATATTTTGATTTCTTAGATGGGTGCAATCTCCTTGCCCAACATCAACAAAGACATAGTCGTATGTATTGTATTTCCACGGGAAAATGCTTTGAGTTATTCCAAAGAAAGCAGGAATAACGCAGGCCGAAATGCTTAAAGCTATGGAAAGGGAAACTACTATTATATCTTGATGCTTTCTAATTAGAATATGCCTTGTTTCTGAAAAGAAAAAGAAAAGTAAAAGGTAGTAAAGAACAAGAAGTGAAAATGGAGGTGCCGGGACAGTAAACCCAGAAAGAACTTTATCGCTTAATTCAGAAAGTTTAATTAGCGCAAGGCATAAACCATTACATACACCGCAGCTTGCCGCAAATAATATTTTAAGTGGAGATACTAAGAAGCAAACAAGAGCTGCTGGCAGTATTATTGATGCGAGGTAAATTGCGATTGGATTAATAAAGATGCTAAGAAGCGAGAAGTTTAAAAAGTGATAAGCAATAAGAGGCGCCATTCCTATTTGCAGCACCACGCCGGGTAAAAAGAACATTCCTATTTTATAGAGTGTTTCGCTGCGTCTTTTGTCGCAGTAAGTTTTAAACCTCGATTCAAACCATGGCAGAAGAACTGCAATAGAGTAGGCCGCAAGAAACGATAGTTGTGTGCCAGAATCGTAGATGTAATATGGATTAATTGCAAGAAGCACTATTGCAATAAAGCTTGCAGCAGATAGCATATCGTAGCGTTCTTTTATTTCGCTTGATATGATTTTAAATGTAATCATTACGGCTGCGCGAATTACAGAAATAGAAAAGTTTGCAAAGGCAGCATATATAAATAGAAATATAATGCTTATTATACTTGTTGTTTTATTTTTCTTTTTAAATAGTTTGTTTATTACTCCATAGACAAGCCCAACATGAAGCCCTGATACTGCGAGAACATGGGCGATTCCGTTTGTTTGAAATTGTTCGTACAAATCATCTTCCATATAAGATTTTTCTCCAAAGAGAATTCCCGATGTAATCGAAAAGTTTTGTTCGTCCATCATTTCTTTTGCACGAACAAAAAACTTTCCCTTAAGAACAGATATTATATGTGAAAATGGGTTTGCTACTTTTAATGCTTCGAATTTAAAAGTGGATACGTCTATTATTGCGTGAATATTCCGGGCGCAAAGGTATCTGTTATAGTTAAAACAAAATGGGTTGCGAGCTTTTGCAGCTTCGGTAATTTTTCCTGTCGCTTTAATATTCCGGCCTTGCAAATCAAATATCGTTTTTTCGTCTGTTACATTTTTAAGGCGCAACAAAATATTCTCGCTGCCAATGTCGACAGTAAGCGCACTGTATCCATCTTTAATTTGAACATTCTTAACTGTGCCGTAAACAGTTTGCACAGTATCGTAGTATTTAGTTAATTGAGTGTGATATAAATTTAGATTAAAACCTTCTAAAAGAACTAAGATAATAAGACACTCCATAAATAGAATGGGTAATATAGGTCTTCGCATGTTATAATGATAATATCATTAGGTAGGGGAAATGTCAAATTTTAACATTAAAGAATTAAATAGGAAACAGCTTCAAGATCTGCTTGTCTCTATGGGCGAAGCCAAATTTAGAGAAAAACAGATTTCTTCTTGGCTTGCAAAGGGCGTCGAAAGCTTTGATGAAATGACCGATTTGTCAAAAAATCTTAGGGAAAAGCTTGCTAAAAGCTGCACGATTGAAGGCTTAAAGGTAGAACTTCAGCAAATT
>JAUNQK010000003.1:7086-25975 GCA_030536235.1 Bacillota bacterium | reverse complement strand
CTGGCCGATAAATCTTCTTTTGAGAGCCTAAAAATCGAATTAGAACAAGTTTCCAAGGACGGTACCAGAAAGTACTTATTACGCACAGTTGATGGGGAATATATCGAGGCTGTTTTTATGAGCTATGATTATGGCAATTCTTTATGTATTTCGACCCAGGTTGGCTGTAATATGGGCTGCAAATTCTGTGCAAGTACTATTGGCGGAAAGCATAGAGATCTTAAGGCCTGGGAAATGCTTGACGAGTTTTTGGTTATTAGAAAGGCTGCCGAATCAGATATTAATCATATTGTGCTTATGGGCATGGGTGAGCCTTTTGATAATTATGAAGAAGTAAGTGATTTCTTACAGACAATTCACGACCCAAATGGAATTAATTTAAGCTATAGAAACATTACAGTTTCAACATGTGGCTTAGTTCCTATGATAAAGCGCTTTGGCGAAGATTTCCCTCAGGTTAATCTTGCTATTAGCCTTCATGCTGCTAATCAAGAAGCTCGCGAAAAGATTATGCCGATTGCGAAAAAGTATAGTCTTGATCAGCTTATGGCGGCTTGCAAAGAGCATGAAGAAAAGACTGGCCGCCGCATAAGCTATGAATATACCCTGATTTTAGGCAAAAATGACAGAGAGGAAGATGCTAAAGCTTTGGCAAGCCTTCTTAAGGGCCAGCTTTGCCATGTAAACTTAATTCCGCTTAATGCTGTTGAAGAAACTGGCCTTGCCGGAAGCAGTAGGGAAGCTGCCCAGGGCTTTGCGAACAGATTGGAAAAACTTGGGATTCCGGCAACGGTAAGAAGAGAATTAGGCTCAGATATTGACGCGGCGTGTGGACAATTGCGCAAAAAACAAGTATAATATCCCTGTAATAATATTGTAATGTTAAATGAAAGGAGATGGCGCCGATGGTTAAATTACTCGTAGGCCATAAAGGGTCTGGAAAAACAAAACAGATGGTAGATATGGCCAATGATAGCCTTGACAAAGTTAACGGTAGCGTCGTTTTTATTAATAAGAATGCTAGACTGATGTATGATCTCAATTATCGTATTCGTGTCGTTTGTATGGAAGACTACGAACTTATCACAAATACAGACGAATACATCGGTTTTATTTTGGGCATTGTTAGCCAAGACCATGATATCGAAACAGTTTATATCGATAGCATTTTAAAGCATGCTGATGTTAAACTTGAAGATCTTCCTGTATTTCTCGAAAGGCTTAATGCTGCATCAGAAAAATATGGTCCAGATTTCGTAGTTTCTCTTTCTGCAACAGCAGAAGAAATCGGAGACTGCGTTGAAAAATACGAAATATTAAATTAATTAATATAATAGGGACAACCCGGAGGAAAATTTAAAATGAAAAAGATTTTAGCAGTTCTTCTCGCACTCGCAATGGTATTTACTCTTGCAGCTTGCGGAGAAAAGGAAGAAGCACAGACAGAAGCTCCTGCATTTGCAGTAGCAATGATTACCGACTACGGTGATATCACAGATGAATCTTTCAACCAGGCTACATATGAAGGTTGCAAAGAATTCTGCGAAGCTAATGGCGTTAACTTCAACTACTATAAGCCAGCTGGAGACAGCGATGCTGAAAGAGTTGCTATGATTGATGCAGCTATCGCTGATGGCTTCAATGTAATCGTTACACCAGGTTATGCATTTGCTGGTGCTCTTAAAGAAACAGTAGGCACATATCCAGATGCATACTTCATCGCACTCGACGTTTCCGAAGGAGACTTTGGTGATTTCGAAATTCCTGCAAACCTCTTCTCAGCAGTATATCAGGAAGAACTTTGCGGATATATGGCAGGCGTTGCTGCAGTTAAGCTCGGATACAAGCACGTTGGTTTCCTTGGCGGAATGGCAGTTCCTGCAGTAGTTCGTTATGGTTATGGTTTCGTTCAGGGCGCTAATGCAGCTGCTGAAGAACTTGGCCTTACAGATGTTGTTTGCGAATATGGTTATGGTAACCAGTTCTTTGGCGATGCTGATATCACAGCAGTTATGGACACATGGTACCAGACACTTGGTGTTGAAGTAGTATTTGCTTGCGGTGGCGGCATCTACACATCAGCAGCAGAAGCAGCAGCTAAGGTTGGCGGCAAGGTTATCGGTGTAGACGTTGACCAAGTTCCAACAATTGATGGTACATACGGCGCAGGCATGACAGTAACATCAGCTATGAAGGGTCTTGCAGCAACAGTTAAGACACTTCTCACAGAACTCATTCTTAACAACAACTGGTCTGCTTATGGCGGAACAATCACAAAGCTCGGTCTCGTTTCCGGCACAGATACAGCAGCTAACTACGTTCAGCTCGGAACAACACAGTGGGCTGATGGCTTCACAGAAGCTGATTATCAGGCACTCGTTGCAGCTATGTTCGATGGCTCTGTAAAGGTTAGCGACAGCATTGATGCAATGCCAACAACAACTATCACAGTTAACGATCACGGTAACGTAAAATAGTTAAGTTTTGCTAATAATTAACAGTGTAGGCTTTAAAGCCTACGCTGTTTTTTTACGCCTAAATACTGTATAATTATTATGTATATATTTTGATTTAGGAGGAAATAGCTATGGATGCGCCTTATGCAATTGAGATGCTGAACATTACAAAAAAGTTCCCTGGCATTATTGCTAATGACAACATAACTCTCCAACTTAAAAAGGGTGAAATCCATGCACTTCTTGGTGAAAACGGTGCAGGCAAATCAACACTTATGAGTGTTCTTTTTGGCCTTTACCAACCTGAAGAAGGTATTATCAAGAAAGATGGAAAAGAAGTTAAGATTAATAATCCTAACGATGCTAATGCTCTTGGCATTGGTATGGTTCACCAGCACTTTAAGTTGGTAGAATGTTTCAGTGTACTCGACAACATTATTCTTGGTGTTGAAAGCACCAAACACGGTATTCTTCAAAAGGAGGAAGCAAGAAAAAAGGTTCTTGAGCTTTCGAAAAAGTATGGTTTGATGGTCGACCCTGATGCTTTAATCGGAAGTATCACAGTTGGTATGCAGCAAAGAACAGAGATTCTTAAGATGCTGTATCGTGATAATGAGATTCTTATTTTCGATGAACCTACAGCAGTTCTTACTCCGCAAGAAATTGAAGAACTTATGCAGATTATGAAAAATCTTGCAAAGGAAGGCAAATCCATTCTTTTCATTTCACATAAATTAAATGAAATTATGGAAGTATCAGATAGAGTAACAGTACTTCGTAAGGGTAAATATATCGGAACTGTTACAACAGCTGAGACTAACAAAGAAGAGCTTTCAAAGATGATGGTTGGTCGTGATGTAAACTTCCATGTTGAGAAGAAAGAACAAAATCTTGGCGATGTAGTATTAAAGGTCGATCACTTAACCTGTGCATCAAAATCTCACAAAGGAAAAACTGCGATTAACGATGTAAGCTTTGAAGTAAGACGTGGTGAAATCGTTTGTATCGCCGGAATCGATGGCAATGGACAAACAGAACTTGTTCGTGCAATTACCGGTCTTGAACATAAAGGCGAAGGCAGCATCGAACTTTGCGGCGAAGATATTACAAGCGCAACAATTCGTGAACGTTCATTAAAAGGAATGAGCCACATTCCTGAAGATAGACATCGTCATGGCTTGGTTCTTGATTATAGTTTGGAATATAACGAAGTGCTTCAGCGTTACTTCGAACCTGAATTTAAAAAGGGTATATTCCTTAACAGACCAGCTATTAGAGAATATTCTGATAAGTTAATTGATCAGTACGATGTAAGAAGCGGGCAGGGTTCTATTACTATTGCGCGCAGCATGTCTGGTGGTAACCAGCAGAAGGCTATTATCGCTCGTGAAATTGATAAGAACCCAGAATTGTTAGTAGCTGTTCAGCCAACACGAGGCCTTGATGTTGGTGCTATTGAATATATTCATAAGCAGCTTGTTGCTCAGCGTGATGCTGGCAAAGCTGTATTACTTGTATCACTCGAGCTTGACGAGGTTCTTGATGTTCCTGATAGAATTCTTGTTTTATACGAAGGTGAAATTGTAGGTGAACTTGACCCTAAGAAGACCAATGAAAACGAACTTGGTCTTTACATGTCAGGTGCAAAAAGACAGGAGGCGTAACCATGAAAAATTTACTTAAAAAAGATGGTGCGCAGTCTTTCATCGCATCAATCATTTGTATTATTTTAGGCTTATTAATTGGCTTTATTGTACTCCTCTTTATTAATCCATCAGGGGCAGCAGAAGCTATTATTACAGTCATTAAAAACTTCTTATACTATCCAAGCGGCGCAGCTAAGATGAAGTATCTTGGCAGCACTCTTGTTAAAACAGCACCTCTTCTTATGTGCTCACTTTCAATTCTGTTTGCATATAAGGTTGGTCTCTTTAACATCGGAGCTTCTGGCCAATATACAGCCGGAACATGCGTTGCACTTTACTGTGCATTAAAGCTTGGTTGGCATTGGCTTCCATGCTTGATCATTGCAGTTATTGCAGGCGCAATCATGGGAACAATTGTAGGCATCCTCAAATCAAAATTTAACGTTAATGAAGTAATTTCCGGCATTATGCTTAACTGGATTATGCTCTATCTTTGCAACATGGTCTTAACAAGCGTAAAGGAAACAACTTCACCATATACATATAACCTTGCACAAACAAATGCAAAGGCTGTTCTTCCAACATTAGGCTTAGACAAGATTTTCTCTAATAATCAGTATGTTGGAATTGCAATTCCTATTTCAATTGTCTTTGCAATTCTGGTATATATTGTTCTTGAGAAGACAACACTTGGCTACGAGCTTAAAGCATCTGGCTTTAACAAGCATGCAGCAAAATATGCCGGAATGAACGGTAAACGTAATATTGTTCTCACACTTGCAATTGCCGGTGCTCTTTCAGCACTTGGTGCAGGTTTATTCTTCTTAACAGGATTTGAACAGTGGCAGTGCACAACAAGCTCTGTACCTGCAATGGGCTTTAACGGAATCGCAGCAGCCTTCCTTGGCGGCCTTCATCCTATAGGAGCAATTTTCTCCAGCTTCTTTATTCAGCACATCACAAACGGTGGCGCTTATGTAGATAAGACAATGTACTGCGCACAGATTTCTGATTTAATTTCTGCAATTATCATTTATCTTTGCGGCTTCGTATTATTCCTTAAGATGTCAATGGCAAAGATTGCATCAAAGAAGAAGGGTGGTGAAGAATAATGACATTATTACTTCAATACACAATTATCTTTGCATCAGTATTGATGCTCGTTGCACTTGGCGGATGCTTCTCTGAACATTCAGGCGTAATTAACCTTGGTCTTGAAGGTATCATGGTTCTTGGTGCACTTGGTGGAGCACTTGTAATGAAGTTTTTCCCAGCTGATGGCAATGGATTTGTTTTATTCATTCTTACAATTTTAGTTGCCATTGCATTTGGTGTTATTTATTCATCACTTCTTGCAGTTGCTTGTATCAACTTTAAAGCCGACCAAACAATTGTAGGTACTGCGCTTAATATGCTTGGTACTGCTGCAACAACTGTAGCTGTAAAGGCTATGAATACAAAGATTAACCCAGATGATGTTTCTTCAACAGTTAAGTATGTTGAAGCAAAGAGAAAGTTCTTAGTTAACATTGGAAACTTTGAATTCAACTGGTTTATGCTTGTTGCAGTAATTTGCCTTGTTGCATCTTACATTATTCTTTATAAGACAAAGTTTGGTTTAAGACTTATGGCTTGCGGCGAACACCCACAGGCTGCAGACTCAGTTGGTATTAATGTTTATAAAATGCGCTGGGCTGGTGTTTTAATTTCTGGTCTTCTTGGTGGCCTTGGCGGAATCGTTTATATTACTGCCGGAGTATCAGAATGGAAATTTGAAAATGGTGTTGCAGGCTTTGGTTTCTTAGCACTTGCTGTAATGATCTTCGGCCAGTGGAAACCACAAAGAATAGCTATTGCTGCATTGATTTACGGATTCTTTAGAGCATTGTCAAATGTATATGCTGGAATTGGATTCTTAAAAGCTCTCAACCTTCCGGGAAGCTTATACAATATGCTTCCATACATTATCTGCTTAATCGTACTTGCATTTACATCTAAGCAATCGCAAGCACCAAAAGCAGAAGGTATACCTTACGATAAGGGCTCGAGATAGAGGTGATTAGTTACGGTTTCTCTTTGGGAAATATTTATTACATTTTTTAAAATCGGAGCTTTCACAATAGGAGGCGGCTATGCAATGCTGCCTCTTATTCAAGATGAAGTATGTAGCAAGAAAAAATGGGTTACAGACGATGAGTTCTTAGATATTATTTCTATTGTTAACTCACTCCCTGGCATGCTTGCTACAAACTCATCTGGGTTTATTGGCTATAAGAAACGTGGCGTTAAAGGTTTTGTTACCGCAATCGCAGGTTGCATTACTCCAAGTATCGTTATTATTTTGATTCTTGCCACTATCTTTACACAGGTAGCAGATAATCAATATGTTCAGGCTTTCTTCTTAGGTGTTAGACCATGCATTGTTGTTATTATGGCTAATGCTGTTTATAAGCTTGGAAAGAAAGTTGATTTTAAGAAAGCTTATAACATTATTGCCGTGATTATTGCCTTTGTTGCAATTGCATTCTTAAAGGTAACATCACTTTATTTAGTAGTTGCAGCAATTATTGTTTCTTTATTCTTATTCTCAATTAATACAAAGAAAAAAGCAGAGGAGGTATCACATGATTCATAATCTTCCTCTTGTGCTTCAGCTTTGCTGGGAATATATAAAAATTAGTTTAGCTGCCTTTGGCGGCGGATATGCTGCAGTTGGTCTTACTCAGCAAGAAATTGTTAACAAGCTTGGATGGATTAGTACAGAAGAGTTTGTAAACATTGTTGCTATTGCCGAAATGACTCCGGGCCCAATCGGAATCAACTCCGCAACATTTGTCGGTTACATGATCGATAGTGTTCTTGCCGGAATTATGGCAAGCATTAGTTTTGTGCTTATTCCTGCATGCCTGGTATTAATTTGTGCAGTATTATTTGAAAAGGTTAAAAGCAACCCTTATATAAAAGCAGCAGTTACTGGTATTAGGCCAGTTGCTATTGCTATTATTGCAGCAGCTGTGCTTAACATTGCAAAGACAAGCTTTGCTGATTGGTGGTCAATTATTCCATTAGTTGTTGCAGCTGTATTAACATTTAAATTTAAGAAGGGCCCAATCTTTTGCATTGCAGTTTGCGGTATATTGGGAATTATTCTTTATGGCTTTATTATATAAAGGCGACAATTTAAAAGTGTTAAAAAAGATTGAGGGCCAAATAGATTTTATCTATATTGACCCTCCATTCTTTAGCAAAGCAGATTACGGTAATTACGATGATCGCTGGAAAAATTTAGACGAGTTCTTAAAATTTTTAGAGCCTCGCCTTGAATTAATGAAAGAAAAGTTATCAGATACAGGTTTAATTGCTGTGCATCTCGATTGGCATGCTGTTCATTATGTAAAAGTAATGATGGATAAGATTTTTGGCTATGATAATTTTGTTAATGAAATTATCTGGGCATATAAATCGGGAGGGGCAAGCCCAAGAAGCTTTGCGAAAAAACATGACACCATTCTTCTTTATGGCAAGACAAAAGATTATTACTTTTCTCCGCAAAAAGAAAAATCGTATAACAGAGAGGGAAGGCCATATAGATTTAAAGGTGTCGAAGAATTTGAAGATGAATATGGTTGGTACACACTTGTTAATCGCAAGGATGTGCTTAATATAGATATGGTTGGCAGAACGTCTGGCGAAAGAACCGGGTACGCTACCCAAAAACCAGAAGCTCTTTTAGAAATATTAATTGAATCTTGTTGTCCAAAGGGCGGGCTTGTTGCAGACTTTTTTGCAGGCTCGGGCACAACTGGTGCCGCAGCTTATAAAACCGGCCGCGATTTTATTCTTTGTGATGAGCAAGATAGTTCAATAGAAATAATAAAAGAAAGATTAGATAAGTTAGGAGCAAAATATGAAATTACTTATTGCAAGTGATATTCACGGTTCGGCATATGCAACAAGAAAACTGATAGGTTACTTTTGGGATGAAAAATGTGACTATATGCTTCTTCTTGGTGATATCTTATATCATGGGCCAAGAAATGCACTCCCTGGGGAATATGATTGTAAAAGTGTGGCAGAACAACTCAACGCAATTAAAGAGAAAATCTGGTGTGTTAAAGGCAATTGCGATAGCGAAGTAGATCAAATGGTTTTGGAATTTCCTATCACGGCCGATTATATGCAGATTCCGGTAGAGGAAGCAGTTATTTTTGCGACACATGGCCACCACATTGGGCCTGATTGTCCGCCGCCAATAGGCTCTTGTGATATCTTGATGTGCGGGCATTTCCATGTTCCTGAAATTAGACAGATTGCTGATGGGCTTATTTATGCAAACCCTGGCAGTACATCTATTCCAAAAGGCGGAAGCAAAGCAAGCTATATGACCTTTGATGGCAGAACTTTATGCCAAAAATACTTAGAAAATGGCCAGGTTTTTAATACATTTGAGATTAAATGACATATTATAAAGAATTTGATATAATATTATGGTAAATAATTATAATTATTATATAGAGGTGTAAAAAATGACAATTAACAAGAATCTTGAAGCTGACAAACTTACAGTTGCAGTAGAAGGCAGACTCGACACAAGCACTGCTCCAGAACTTGAAAAGGAACTTGCAGATCTTTCCGGAATCAAAGAATTGGTATTAGATTTCGAAAAGCTCGAATACGTTTCATCAGCAGGCCTTAGAGTACTTCTCGCTTCACAGAAAATCATGAATGGTCAGGGTAAGATGCTTATCAAGCATGTTAACGAAACTATCATGGAAGTTTTCGAAATTACAGGCTTCGCAGATATTCTTACTATCGAATAAATGAACAAAGAAGCAAAGCTTATTAATTTAAACGATTGGGAAAAATTTGGCGGTGGCTTTACTGCTGATAGTTTTTATCATAAGACAGATGATAGTGTTATGATGAAGCTTTATGCAGATTTTATGCCACCAATCGAAGGCTATAACGAGCTTTGTTGTGCCGAAGAGGTTGCAAATTTAGGTATCCCAACAGCGAAGGCTATTGAGTATATTACTGATGGCCATCGTTATGGTGCGGTTTTTGAGAGAATCAAAAATAAAAAAAGTATTGCAAGGCTTTTGGCAGACGATCCTGAAAACCTCGATTATTACGCAAAACTTTTTTCCGATCAATCGAAGGCTTTGCATTCTAAAAAATGTGATTCTACATATTTTAATAATATTGCAGATAGCTTGATTGCACAAATTAATAGAGCAGACTATATCCCTAAAGAATATAGTGACGAAGCTATTGCGATTATTAAAAACACACCAGTATGTGATACATGTGTTCATGGTGATTATCACATTGGAAACATGTTAATGGCAGATGATAGAGTTCTATGGATTGATCTTGGTGATTTTTCCTATGGGAATCCATTATTTGATTTAGGAATATTATATTTTTCTGCATTCGCATCAAGTGAAGAGATGACGATGGATCTTTATCATATCACTTGTGAAACATATCAGAAATTCTTTAAGAAGTTTGCAGAATATTATTTTGACAAAGATGTTGATGTTGATGCATTGCTAAAGCCGTACCAATTCTTAACGGCTGTTAGGTATACAGCAAAGATTGGGCATATGCGAGATGATTTGCTTGAAGCAATGCGCAACTACAAAAAATAGGTGAAAATATGGATATGCATTGTCAAATGATAATGGATGAGTTTCTTCAAAATCACGCTTCTTTTGAAAAGATGCGTGATTTAGTTGTAAATGAGATAAAGAAACTCTTAAGCGAAAACGGCATGGCAGTTACAGCCGTTGAAGCCCGTGTCAAAGAAGAAAAAAGTTTAGCAGGTAAGCTCGAATTAAAAGGTGGTAAGTATTCTACACTCTCAGATATTACAGATATCTTGGGCGCAAGAGTAATTACCTTCTATTCAGATGAAGTCGATAAGATTGCATCACTCGTTGAAAAAACTTTTGAAATAGATTGGGAAAATTCAGTAGATAAGAGAAAAGCTTTAGATCCAGATCAGTTTGGATATATGTCTCTTCACTATATTTGCCGTATTCCAAAATCAATGTATTATGATGAGACACATCCAGAGCTTAATGAGTATAGATTTGAAATTCAAATGAGAACAGCTCTTCAGCATGTATGGGCAACAGCTTATCATGATACAGGATATAAATCTGACGTCGAAGTTCCAAAAGAATACATTCGTGCTCTTTCTCGTTTAGCCGGAGTCTTAGAAATTGCAGACCAGCAATTTTCTCAGATTATTGGCGAACTTGCAGAATACCGCAGAAAGGTTAGAACTTTAATTAAAAACGGAAAGTTCGAAGATTTATTCCTCGATGGTGATACATTTAATTCATATCTCGAGCTTCAGCCGTTTGCAAAATTAAATGCAAAGATTGCATCTATTAATAAAGCTGAAATTCAAAAGCAAAGTCTTCAGCCATATCTTGCAATCTTTAAGACTCTTGGTCTTAGATCTTTAGCAGATATTCAAAATATGATTAAAGAATATTCAGATGATGCTTATAGACTTGCTGTTCTTCAAATTGGTGGAACAGATCTTGATATTCTGGCTGAAACTATTGGTGTTCAAAATCTTTGCACTGTTTATATTATTAAACATGGCTATGGCGAGGCTGGGCTTAAGGCATTCCTCGACATGCTTTATGGCGAACGCGATAGAAACTTAAATTCTGCAAAACGTATTATGGAACAAGCTAGGACAATCGATATTTATGGAGAATAAATAATGCTACTAAGTTATATAAAATTAGGTATTGCTGCAATGCTTCCAGTATTGCTTGCTGCCTTTATTACAATTTTAGAGCGTAAAGAAAAGAAGAGGCTCCCATATTGGGCCGAGCAAATTCTTATTGGTATTGCTTTTGGTATTCTTGCAATTGTTGGTACCGAGTGGGGAATCCCAATGAATGGTGCTCAGGCAAATTGCCGTGATGCTGCACCTCTTGTAGCAGGCTTGCTGTTTGGGGCTCCGGCCGGAGTAATTGCAGGTCTTATCGGCGGTATTGAAAGATGGGTTGCTGTAGCTTGGGGCGTAGGCAGCTTTACAAGAGTTGCATGCACAGTATCAACAATACTGGCTGGTATTTATGCTGCAATTCTTCGTAAGACAATGTTCGAAAACAAGCGACCTGCATGGACTATGGCACTTGCATCAGGTATTGTAATCGAAGTATTCCATTTATCAATGGTTTTCCTTACACGTATGGATGAAAGTGTAAGAGCGATGGCTGTAGTAAAAGCTTGCGCTATTCCAATGATCGTTGCAAATGGTGTTTCTGTAATGCTTGCGGCGCTATTGGTAACTATTATTTCTAAGGAAAAACTTTTCCCAAGCCGCGAACATACAAGAGTGTCAACATCCCTGCAGCGTTCGATGCTGGTTGCAGTAATAATAATGGTAGCAGCTATTGGTTACTTTACTTATAATCTTCAAGATCAAATCGCAGCTGATAGAACTTTAGAACTTTTAACTGTTGGTAGTGCTGATATACAAGCCGATGTGATTAATGCTTCAAACCAGAATTTACTTTCGGTTTCACATGAAGTTTGTTCTAAAATAGGAAATAAAAGTTTGGAAACATTAGCGGATGAATATAAATTAGCAGAAATTAATATTATTAATGAAAGCGGTATCATAGTAAATAGTAATGATAAAGACTTAATAGGTTTTGATATGACTAAGTATGAGGAAACCGCGGAATTTTTATGTTTGTTAGAAGGCACTCCTGAATTTGTACAAGATTCTCGCCCAAGTGCATATAATGGTATCGATTTAAGAAAATATGCAGGCGTAATATACAAAAAAGGCTTCGTTCAGATTGGTTGCAACTTAGCGGAATTCCAGGATGATTTAACAAAAGAATTATCTGATATTGCTACATTAAGACATATCGGTGAAGCTGGCTTCGCTGTAGTTCTTGATAAAGACTACAACGTAGTAAGTGCACCTATGCAGCATTTCAGCTTAGATTATTACAAGATTTTAAGTCGCGCATCACATGAAGATGGAAGTTTGCCAGCACCTGAAGAAGTTTTTGAAAGTACATTTAAAGGTGTTTCTTACTTTGCAAGGTATGTTGAATCAGAAGGGCATTACTTCTTATCATTCCTGCCACAAACAGAAGCTTTAACTACGAGAAATATAGCACTTTATGCTACAAGCTTCATGGTAATTATTATGTTTGGCTTGCTCTTTGCCTTTATATTCTATGCAATAAAAGGCTTGGTAGTAGACCCACTTCATAAAGTTGAGAAATCATTATCTAATATTTCAAATGGTAAACTCGATGAAGTCGTAAGTGTTCGTGGTAATGAAGAGTTTGCAACGCTGTCAGACGATATCAATGTAACAGTAGATAAATTAAAAGATTATATTGCAGAAGCTGCTGCACGAATTGATAAAGACCTTGCTATGGCTAAGGCTATTCAGTCATCTGCTTTGCCAAGTGAATTCCCTGCAAAGAAAGAACTTGAGATTTATGCTTGCATGGATACAGCAAAAGAGGTTGGCGGAGACTTTTATGATTACTATCATACTCATAAGAGCATAGTAACATTTTTAATTGCTGATGTTTCCGGCAAAGGAATTCCTGCCGCAATGTTTATGATGCGTGCTAAAACAGAAATTAAGAGCCAAATTGAAAAGAATAGCTCTTTGGCTGCTGCTATTACTCAGGCAAACAATGATCTTTGCGAAGGCAATGATAACGATATGTTTGTAACTGCATGGCAGGGCAAAATCAATTTACTCTCTGGTACAGTTAAGTATGCAAATGCAGGCCACAACCCACCGGTAATTATGCATGTTAACGGAGAATGTGAATATCTTAAATCAAAGGTTAACCTTGTTCTTGCCGGAATGCCTGGCGTTAAATATGTAGAGCAAGAGCTTCAGCTTACCCCTGGTGATGTTTTATTCCTTTATACAGATGGTATCACCGAAGCAACTGATGCTAATAACGAACTTTATGGTGAAGATAGACTTCTTACCTGCCTTAATAACCTTAACGGAGCAGATCCAAAGTTTATTTGTGATAAGGTTAAAGAAGATGTCGATGCCTTTGTAAAAGATGCACCTCAGTTCGATGATATGACTATGGTTTGCGTAAGGTATAATGGCATTGTTCCAGATCCATTTATTAGATTCCAAGAAGCAAAGATCGAGGATATCCCGGCAATAACAGAATTCTTAGAAGAGAAGCTCGAGGCAATGGGTTGCCCAATGAAGACTGTCATTGCATTTAACATCGCTTTAGACGAGCTTTATAGCAATATTGTAAAATATGCATATAAGAATGTTGTTGGCCCAGCTAAGGTTGTTGTTACAGAGCTTCTCGACCCTCATGGCGTTCAGATTACATTTGTAGATAAAGGGGTGCCTTATAACCCAATTAAGGAAGAAGACCCAGATACAACGCTTGCGGCAGAAGAGCGTGAAATTGGTGGCCTTGGTATCTTCATGGTTAAGAAATCTATGGATGATATGAGCTATGAGTACAAAAATGGCTATAATATGCTCAAAATTACCAAGTATTTCGAGAAAAACGCTTGATTTATCAAGGTTTTGGGTATAAAATAATCGAGTATTTAAGCAGAAGTACCGCTTCTCACCTTAAGCTAACGCGAAAAGGTTGATATCATTAATAACGCCATTTGTGGTGTTTACTAAGAGCGGGCTTATGCGTCCGCTCTTTTTTAGTATCTACGGAGGTACAAGACAATTAGCAAAGAGACTCTTATAAACGAAGAGATTCGTGCAAAAGAAGTTCGCTTACTTGATAGCGAAGGTAATATGCTTGGTATTGTTTCTAGAGACGAAGCTTTAGCTAAAGCTGCTGAAGCCAATCTTGACTTGGTAAACATTTCTCCAAACGCTGCTCCACCGGTTTGCAAGATTATGGATTTTGGTAAATACCGCTATGAACAGCAAAAGAGAGATAAAGAAGCTAAGAAGAAACAAAAGAATATGGAAGTCAAAGAAGTTCGTCTTGGCATCTTTACAGATGTAGGCGATCTTAAGACTAAGGCTGTTACAGCAACCAAGTTCTTACAAGGTGGGGACAAGGTTAAAGTCAACATGCGTTTCCGTGGAAGAGAAATGGGTTATGTGGAAAAAGGCAAAGAAGTTATGCTTAACTTTGCAGAAATGCTTAAAGAGTACGGGAATCTTGAAAAGCATCCACAGCTTGAAGGCAGAAATATGTCTTTAACAATTAATCCACTTACTGAAAAAGAAAAAGAGAAGGCTGCTAAAGCCAAGAAAGCACAGGAGGAATAGATATGGGAAACAAAGTTAACAAGATGAAATCCCACAGAGGAGCAATGAAGAGATTCAAGCTTACTGGAACAGGTAAGGTTTCAAGACATAAGGCATATAAGAGCCACATCCTTACAAAGAAAACACCTAAGAGAAAGAGAGGCCTTCGTCAGGCTTGCACTCTTACACATGCAGATGAAAAGAGAATTAAATCTGTACTAATCGGAAAGTAGTAGGGAGGTTAGAAAATGGCAAGAGTTAAGAAGGGCACAGTTGCTCACAGAAAACATAAGAAAATTTTAAATCTCGCAAAGGGATATTATGGTTCAAAGCATAAGATCTTCTCCGCTGCACAGCCAGCTGTAATGAGAGGTCTCAGATCTGCTCAGATGGGTAGAAAGCTCAAGAAGAGAGAATACAGAAGACTTTGGATCGCAAGAATCAATGCTGCAGCAAGAATGAACGACATTTCTTACAGCAGACTTATGGATGGTCTTAAGAAGGCTGGCGTTGTTATCAACCGCAAGATGCTTTCAGAAATGGCTATTTATGATCCAGCTGGATTCACAGAAATGGTTAATGTTGCAAAGGCTGCATTAAAGTAAGAATATTAAGAGGCGCGATGCGCCTCTTTTATTATCATTGCGAGGGCGAAGCCCGAAGCAATCTAATATAAATATGCACGATATAAAATATTTCGAAAAATTTAATATAGACGCAGGCTTCACTTGTAAGCCAAACGAAGCTGTAGCTGCTCGTGAAAGCAAAATAGGAACTTGCGACTTAGTGGTTAGAGCAAAGCTTGTTCATGGCACTGATGTTTGCATTGTTGATAAGTATGCTTTAGAGCAAAAACCATATTTAGAAATAGATGATTGTGATGGGCTTATTACAAATCTGCCTAATGTAATGCTTACGACAACTCATGGCGATTGTATTCCGGTTTATGCATACGACCCTGTTAAAAAAGTAATTGGTTTATGCCATGCGGGGTGGCGTGGCACAGCAGATTGTATTGTTTCTAATATGATTTATTGGATGCAAGAAGAATATCATTGCAAAGCAAAAAATATTCATGCTGTGATTGGTGCTGGAATCGGAATGTGCTGTTTCGAGGTTGATAGTGATGTAGTCGATTACTTCACAGAAAATATGCCTTGGACAGAAGAATATATGATTAAGAAACAATCAGGTAAATATGCGATAGATTTAAAAGGCATTAATTGCGAACTTTTAGAAATTGAAGGGGTTTTGCAAGAGAATATTTTTATTGATGATAGCTGCACATGCTGCAAAGAAAATGAAGATAAGTTTTGGTCTTATAGAAGAGCAAAAGATAAAGAACGTATGCTTGCATATATTAAGCTATAAAAAACCGGTTCGAAAGAACCGGCCTTTTTTCTTTAGTTAAAATATCTAAACACGCCTTTAACAACGCCTAAGATTTTGCAATCGTTTACGATGATAGGGCTCATGCTGCTGTTGTAAGGTTGAAGTCTAATGTGACCATTTTCTTTATAAAAGCCTTTAACAGTTGCTTCTGATTCTATGCCATCAATCATTGCTGCAACAATTTGTCCATTTTCTGCTTGTTCTTGCTGCTGAACAAGAATTAAATCTCCATCCATGATTCCGGCTTCAATCATTGATTCGCCGCGAACCTTAAGCATGAAGTTTGTGCCTTTAGAAGCATATCTTGCAGGAACAGGGAAGTTGTCTTCAATGTTTTCTTCAGCTAAGATAGGCTGGCCTGCAGCGATTCTCCCTATAACAGGAACATTAACGACATCGGCACGTTCTGCGCCATCTTTCTTTTTAGCACCGCCAACAACATCCATTGCGCGGCGCTTACCGGCTTGTTTATGAATATAGCCCTTAGCTTCAAGATCACTTAAAGTCTTGTGCACTGTAGAAGTTGAACTTATATCTAAAGCACTACAAATATCTCTAACTGTTGGTGGATAACCACAATCTTTGATGTAGGCCTTCATGTATTCAAGGACTTTTGTTTCTCTTTCATTAAGTTTTTCCATATTTGCCCCCTAAACGACTAATACTTGCTATAATGATAATATCACACTAAAGAACAAAAAGCAAACAAATGTTTGCAGTTTGTTCGTTTTGTTCATTGAAAGGGGAAAAAATGAAGAAATTACTCGTTATTTTACTTACTTTATCAATGGTGCTTGGAATGGCCGCTTGCGGAGAAAAACCTTCAAAAGAGACTGAAAATGAGCCTGAAACACCAAGTCTTCAGGTTAGTTTAGATGATTGGCCAATTGTTGATGGCGCAACAGCTTGCCTGCCATTTTATGAAAATATGGCAGCAAAACTTCTTGGCGTAGACGTTGAAGAAGCAAGGCAGTACGTAATGTGCAACACTACTACTCAGGCATTTATTGAAATGGCCGAAGGCACAGCCGATTTAATTTATTGTCTTCACGCATCTGCAGATCAAGAGGTGTATGCAAAAGAACATGGCGTAACAATGCACTACGAGCCATTTGCACTTGATGCCTTTGTATTCTTTGTAAATAAAAATAACCCGGTTGACAGCTTAACAGTAGAACAAATTCACGATATTTATGCCGGAAAAATTACTAATTGGAAAGAGGTTGGCGGAAACGACGAAGAGATCTTGGCTTATCAGCGTGATGAAGGTTGCGGTTCACAGACCGGTTTATATAAATATGTAATTCCAAAGAGCGAAGTAATGGATGCTCCAACCGAGCAGCGCATTGCCGACATGGGAAGCATAATCGATGCAGTATCACACTATGATAATGCGCAAAGTTCAATCGGATATTCATATCTTTACTTTGTAACCAATCAGCACTTTGACGAAGATATTAAGCTTTTAAAGGTTAATGGTGTTGAAGCTTCAGGAGACAATATTAGATCTAATAGCTATCCAATGGTAACAGAGTACTGCTGCATTACAACAGAAGAAAAATATCAGGATACTGATTCTATTGAACGCAAAATTATTGACTGGTGCACTTCAAAAGAAGGGCAAGCTTTAGCAGAAGAAATGAGCTATACAGCAGCTTACAGTTTCGAGGAATAATATGAAAAAATTCTTATCAATTATATTAACAGTTGCAATGCTTTGCAGCTTTGCTGCATGTGAAGGCGAAATTGCCCCTGCAGCAAAAGAAAAACCATATGTTGCATGCAATAATCTTGAAGTAGAATCAGTTGATTATTCTTATACTGAAGATGGCTATGTTGATAAGCAATACTTTAAGATTAATGGCCTCAAAGATGAAAAGATCCAAAGTTCAATAAATGAAGAAATTGAAAATACGTTTATTTCTTTAGACTCTTGGACAGAGACTCCATCTTACCGCGGCATAGCGTTAAAGCTTAAAAAGTTTGATGGAAAAGACCCGGACAGCACATGGACAAACGCTTATGTTCATTCAAATGTAGGAAATGTTTTGTCTGTTAGTGTTGAAGCTTCAAAGCAGTATTCAAGCCAGCCGAGAGATGGTTATTATGAATACTTAACAGTATCAGATACAAAAACTTTCAACTATGATTTAAATACAGGAAACAAACTTTTAATTACAGATATCTTTAAAGATGGCGTTGATGGGCTCGCATACATTAATGACAAAATTAATGATATGATTTTAAATACAAATGCAGATGAAGAGCAATATTCATATGCAGATGGCTGGAATACATTTAAGGTTGTTGGCGCCTTTGAAGGCATTAAAGCAGATCAAAAGTTCTATTTAACAAACGATGGTAATGCTGTAATTCTTGTTTTAGATTATGATACGCCTTGGGCATTTACTGATTCTTCACCGATTACATTTAATGTAGATATTTCCGAAGTATCAGCAATTAGCAGTAAATATGTCAAAGACGGAATCTATACAAATGAAACGCAAAACTATATCTTCCCATATTATTCAAATGAAGAGAAGGTTATAGTAGATAGCGAAATATCAGATTATGAATATAAAGGCATACTCGGTTGCTATTATGACGAACATATATCTCATTACGAAGATAGCTTAGATTCGCAAGTAAAACCAATATTAGAATTTGCAGCTGAGTGTACAAAGATGGCCGAAGAGTTTATCGAAACTGTTGCAAAGCCTCACAAGGATGAGAATGGCCTGTATTGTTGGGTAACAATTAATTGCAGTCCACAAAGAATTGGAAATTATACAGTATATCGTTGCAATTGCTATATGGACGCAAATATTTACAATGAATTCGATTACGTCTCTTTAGGAAGCAATCATTTATATAAAGTTTTCAACTATAAGGATGGGGTAGAAGAAGCCTTAGAGCTTAAAGACCTATTTGTGCCTGGCTACGATTTAAGTACTATAGGTGAAAATTTAGAAGATTACAGCTTCCAAATTGGAAATGATTGTATTTTCCTTGAAAAAGAAAACGATTATATTTCCTTGGAATATAAAGATATTGGCTGCGATAATTTGACATTATTTAACTAAAATAAGGGGGCTTTTGTAATTATGCAAGAGCCCTTTTTA
>JAUNQK010000003.1:0-7076 GCA_030536235.1 Bacillota bacterium | reverse complement strand
TAATTGTTCCAGTTATATTTTTTATGAGAGGTTATGAAAATGAAAAAGATTATCTCATTTATTTTAGTTTTGGCCATGATGTTTGGGGCTGTTGCTCCTTGCTACGCAGCATGGTCACCAGAAGAAACTCAGGCAATTTTGGAAATTCAAGAAACGCTTGAAACTATCAACAAATCTGTTGATAAAATTGCTACTGGCTCTAAAGACGTAGTTTCAGCATTAACTACAGCCTTTGATGTTGCAGGTAAAATGGGCACAGTGCTTTGCGTTGTAAACGGCAGTGTTACCTTCCTTAGGCTAATCGGAGTTATGGAAGACCCAACAGCAAAAGCTTTGGCAGATATTCAGGCCCAGCTCGAAACTATTGATGACAAACTCACCAATATGAATGCTACTTTGAATAATATTGCCGGAGACATTACAAAGCTTATTGCAACAACAGAATTTAATGAACGTGGCCGTAAGGCAATGGACCTTCAAAAGAACTGGTCTGATTTCGCATATAGATATATGGAAACAGGCTTAGATAAATTAATTTCACAGTTCCAGGTTTTGCTCATTCAGGGAATGAAGGCATGGTGCAACAACATTCCAAAAGAAGATGTTAAAGTTTATTATGGTTTAATTGATGGCGAACTTAGCACAATCTATGGTGATGTAAATACAGTAGATGCTGCTGCATCAATTACATTTGGTAAAGATGCTTTTCCAAGCAGCATTAGTTGGAATGTAAATACTTATCTTGAACAGATTCAGGGAATCTTTGAAACAGCTTTAAGAGATCCTAATCTTGCAGTTGCATCCGGCATTGAAATTACAGAAGATAATATCGAAAAGCTTGCAATCGATGCCGCAAACCAGATTGTATATGAAGTAACTGTTGATGCTGTAAATGACAATACTCAGTTTGTATATGATGTTAGAGATGCGTTTAAGAATTACTGCATGCACCTTCTTTCAAACGAAAACGATGGTGTGTATGCAATGCTTAACTCAATGTATTTAACACATGCATTCCAATATCAGATTAAAGATGATATTAACGAATTCTTTGATCAGATGATTGTTAAGACTGGTACATACGGAATGTTTGCATCAGATATCTTAGGAATGACTAATGATGTATCTGATTCTGATAAGATCTTTGCAATGGAAACATTATGCGAAGCTATCGAAGCATTAAAGTATAAGAAAGAGCACGCAATCGTTGGATATAACAAAGAGGGCGTAGATTCAGAAAACGATAGATTCTGCTATATCACTAATAGCCTTATCTATTATACAGATGCTGAATTTAGATCAGATCTTACTGCAAAGACTACTGAATGGAGAGGTGCTTTTGGCATCGACTACAGAAGATATGAAAGTGTAGATTCAACTGATATTGAATTTAGATTTATTAATGGCGGAGTCCCAAGTAATGCATCATTAATTGGAGATACTAATGCATTAATGCTTTTATACACTCTTCAAAGTAATGGCATTGTTGCAAACCATGACTATTTTAAGAGAAATATTTGCCCAAGCTCTTGCAGCGACCGCGGCGAACTTGTGACAAGCTATACAAATATGCCTACAGTTCCAAACGATAGCAGCATCCATTATGTGCTTATGCATGTTATTGGCAACTGGTTCCCAGATAAGAAAACTGATGTAACACTTAACCATCTGCCTGGTGACACTGAAACAAAGTACATTAGAGAAAAGAAGGGCGTTCAAGGCTCAGTTCTTACAACAGATGGCTCAACAGATATTCGCGTTAATGTTCCTCTTCATACAGTTGCTATTTATGCTGAAGGGCATGGCAAATGGACTAAAGATGAAATCGGCTTCTTAGTAGGCCCATATACAGAAGATTTTGAAGGCTTCTACTATAATCCAAAAGCAAAGGATGGAGAAGACTGCACATATACTTGTGCAACATGGCACAACTATAATGTTTTAGCTCAGGCTCCAGTTAAGGAACAATCATCTAATGATTGGAATATGTATGGAGACCCAATTGATCAATATCTTGATATTGTTGCTGGAATTCATGAAGAATATGGCAACGCAGACGAATCAAGACCTCTTCTTATGGCTCCGGTTTTAATGAATCCGTCAGGGTTTAGAGATGTTAAAGCAGGTTCTTGGTATGAAGACGATGTAATTTACTGCGTTGATAAAGAACTTATGAAGGGCGTTTCAAAGTACTTCTTTGCTCCAAACGAAAAAACAACAAGATCACAAGTTGTTACTATTCTTTATAGACTTGCTGGCGAACCAGCCTTTATGAACGATAACATCTTTAGCGATGTAGTTGCTGATTCATGGTATGAAAAAGCAGTTGTTTGGGCAAACGGCAAAAACATTGTAGATGGTGTTGGCAATGATAAATTCGCACCAGATAAGCTTATCACACGTGAAGAACTTGTAACTATGCTTTACAGATTTGCACAGTATATGGAATATGATGTAAGTATCGGAGAAGAAACAAATATCTTAAGCTATAACGATGCATTTACAATTCATGATTTTGCAATGCAAGCATTCCAGTGGGCATGCGGAAGCGAAGTCCTTAATGGCTCTAATGGCACTCTTATGCCAACAGGCCTTGCAACAAGAGCAGAACTTGCAGCAGTTATTCATAGATTCGTAAAACTTTCAGCAGAAAAATAAAAAAATAGCCTCGGCTTAAAGCCGAGGCTATTTTTTAGATTGCTTCGCTTCGCTCGCAATGACGTCATTGCGAGGGCGATAGCCCGAAGCAATCTATTATTCCTTATCAACTAATCTCTCTGTTTCCATCGCTTCTTGAAGTTTAATTTCTGGGAAGCGCTCTTGATAATACTGAAGAGTAAATGGATTTGCAAAGAGAAGCATTGGTCTATCAAACCTATCAAATACAAGCATTGTTCTTGAATCAAGCTTAGATTTTACGAAATCAAGATCTGGGTCTTTAAGCCATCTTGCTAAACTAAAATCTAAAGGAATCATTCTAAGCTCTGCATTGTATTCGTTTTCAAGCCTGTATTGGAATACTTCGAATTGCAGCTGGCCAACAGCCCCAATTATTACTTCATTATATTCATTGTGATAAACCTGAATAGCACCTTCTTGCGCAAGCTGCGAAACACCTTTTTGGAACTGCTTTGTTTTCATGCTGTCTTTCGCAGAAACCATAGCAAAGAGTTCTGGTGGGAAGGTTGGAAGCGGCTCGAAGAAAAGAGCATCTTTGCATGTACAAAGTGTATCGCCAATCTGAAAGTTCCCAGTATCATAAATACCAATAACATCGCCAGGAAGAGCGCTTTCAACATTTTCTCTTTCGTTAGCCATAAGCTGAGTGGACTGAGCAATCTTAATTGGCTTACCTGTTCTTGAAAGAGTGCATGTCATTCCTTTTTCAAATTCACCACTGCAAATTCTAAAGAATGCTAATCTATCTCTATGTGCAGGGTTCATGTTTGCCTGAATCTTAAATACGAATCCGCTAAAGAAATCTGCTAAAGGGCTAACTTCGCCATCAATTGTCTTTCTGTTGCCAGGGGCAGGTGACATTTCAAGGAAATGCTCGAGGAAAGCTGTAACCCCAAAGTCTGCCAGGGCAGAGCCAAAGAATACAGGGGTAAGCTCTCCTTCGAGAATTAATTCTTTATCGATTTCGTATCCGGCACCTTGAAGAAGCTCCATTTCATTGCGAAGAGCTTTCATGTTATATTGTGTGAGAATTGGTTCAAGCTCTGGCCCGAAAACTCCATCCGGCCCAAGCTGCATCTCAGTTTTTTCTTTGTAAAGATATACTTTGTTTTCCAAGATATCATAAACGCCTTGGAAGTTTAAACCCGAGCCAATAGGCCAGCTTGCAGCTGCAGCAGGCATACCGAGAACATCTTCGAGCTCGCCCAAAAGTTCAAGTGGGTCACGAGCTTCGCGGTCGAGTTTGTTCATAAATGTGAAAATTGGAATTCCACGCATTTTGCAGACTTTAAAGAGTTTCTTAGTCTGAGTTTCGATACCTTTTGCTGCGTCGATAACCATTACGGCACTATCTACAGATGTAAGAATTCTATATGTATCTTCACCGAAGTCGTTGTGGCCCGGTGTATCCATGATAGAAATAACCTTATCTTCGTATTCAAACTGCATTACAGAAGAGGTTACTGAAATTCCTCTTTGTTTTTCAATTTCCATCCAGTCGGAAGTAGCGAATTTGCTGTTTCTTCTGGCTTTTACAGTACCAGCTTGACGAATAGCCCCGCCGTGAAGCAAAAGCTTTTCAGTTAAGGTTGTTTTACCTGCATCAGGGTGAGAAATAATGCCAAAAATGCGGCGTCTTTGTATTTCTTTTTCTAATTCTTGTTTATTCATAACGATATGTATTTTAACACAAATATTGCCTTGTATAAACCACAATATATGGTATATAATTAAAAATATAAGTAAAATATTAGTATTTTTAGGAGAATAAAACACATGAATTGCCCATTTTGCAACACACCAGAAACAAAAGTTATTGATTCTAGACCTACAGAAGAGGGTCAGGCTATCAGACGCCGCAGAGAATGTGGAAAGTGCGGAAAGCGTTTCACAACCTATGAAAAGGTTGAAGAAGTTCTCTTCATGGTTGTTAAAAGAGATGGAAGCCGTGAACAGTTTGATAGAGCAAAGATTTTAAACGGTATTATTCGTGCTTGCCAAAAGAGACCTGTTACTCTTGAACAGATGGAAGCTATCGTTGTTGATATTGAAAGAACTCTCAACAACCAGATGGAAAAAGAAATTAGTACAGAGTTTATTGGCAATGCTGTTATGGATAGACTTAAAGATCTCGATCAGGTTGCATATGTTAGATTTGCATCAGTATACAGAAAGTTTACAGATGTAGAAACATTCGTATCAGAAATTGAGAAACTTGTTAACAACGAAAAGGGCAAGAATGGAAAATAGAATTCGTATTGCAGTTGATGGGCCTGCTGGCGCAGGTAAGTCAACTATTGCAAAAGAAGTTGCGAAAGAACTTAATATTGATTATATAGATACTGGTGCTATGTATCGTGCAATTGCAGTTAAGCTTATTCGCACTGGCACAGATTATAATGATGCAGAAGCTCTGGCAAAAATGCTCGAGGTTACTGATGTAGATTTTAGTGCGGGCAAAACTTATCTTGATGGTGAAGATATTTCCGGAATCATCCGCACGCCAGAAGTAAGTGCTTTAGCAAGCCCAAGTTCTGCAATTCCGGCAATTAGATATAAGCTTACAGATCTTCAGCAAGCTATGGGAGAACGCAAAAGTGTAATCATGGATGGCCGTGATATTGGCACAGTTGTATTTCCTGATGCTGAATTTAAGTTTTATCTTGTAGCAGATCCTGATATTCGTGCAAAACGCAGAACTTTAGAACTGCAAGAAAAAGGTGAGGCTGCTGATTTTGAAACAGTAAAAGCCGATATGATGCAACGCGACCTTCAAGATTCAACACGCAGCTTTAGACCTCTCAAAAAAGCTGATGATGCAATTGAAATTGACACAAGCAACATGTCAATTGAAGAAGTTACAAAATCATTATTAGATGTTATTAGAAAATAAGCATGTAGTACTCGCTTCGGGCTCCCCGAGGCGAGTTCTTATACTACAAGAAAATAAAATAGATTTTGAGATCGTTAAACCAACTTGCGAAGAAAATATCACAACTGATATTGACCCAAGGCAAACTGTTATGGCTTTAGCTTTGCGCAAAGCTTTATCAATTGGAAAGCAAGATGGTTTGATTATTGCGTGCGATACAGTTGTCGTTCATAACAATAAGGTTATAGGAAAACCTAAAGACGAACAAGATGCCTTTGATACTTTAAAAGAGCTCTCTGGGCAAAAGCATCAGGTTGTTTCGGGCGTTTGCTTAATTGACTCTCCTGTCATTGCGAGCGACAATTCTGTCATTGTGAGGAGCGCAGCGACGAAGCAATCTACCCTAAAGAAGTTATTCACTTGCACAACAGATGTCTATTTTAAAGACTATTCCGATCAGGAAATTTGGGATTATATTAAGACTGGCGAACCTATGGATAAAGCCGGCTCTTACGCAATTCAAGGCATATTCTCTAAATATATAGATCACATAGATGGCTCGTATAATAATGTAGTTGGTTTCCCATTTGAAATGATAAAAGAGGAAATTGAAAATGCTTAATTCTTCGACACTAACAGAAACAAGATATGATGGAAAGTTAGTAGTTCAAATGTTTAAAGAACTGCTTCCGGTACAAATTTTATCTAGCGTTGTTCCTTATCTCGCAAGTATCGCAAACGGCGTAGTAGTTGGCAATGCACTTTCTGCAGAGGCTATTATTGCTTTGGGGCTTGTTTCTCCAATGACAAATCTTTTCGGTGCTATTGCAAGTATTATTGCAGGTGGGGCTAAAATTTTATCCGGAAGATATATCGGAAGAGGCGAGCATGATAAACTAAACAATGTTTTTTCATGCGCTCTCATGGCAGCCTTTTTCATCGGTGTAATTTTAACCGTTGGCGTTTTCATTTTTGCAAATCCGATTGCTGTTCTTCTTGGTGCAAAAGAAATTGCAACAGCAGAAACTACATTCTATATTCGCGGAATTGCTTTAGGAATTATTCCGACATTAATGATTCCATCATTTACCGTATTCTTGCAAATGGGCAACGAGTCAACATATGCTCTTTTAGCAACTGTTCTTCTTGCTGCAAGCAATTTAGTTGGTGACATTTTATGCGTAAAAGTAATTGGCGGCGGAATGTTTGCGATTGGTATTGCAACTGCAATTAGCCAATTTATCGCAATTGCCTTCTTGGTAATTAGATTTATTCAAAAAGAAGATTTAATGAAGTTTAGTGTAAAGTACTTCATAAAGTCTTTAACAAAAGATCTTATTATTCTTGGAAGCCCAACTGCAATTGCTATTCTTCTTTATGCAATTAGAAATGCAATCTTTAATATTCAGGTAATAAAATGGGGCGGAGAAATTGCAGCTTCTGCAAACTCAATCGTTAATTTAATGATTGGTCCATTTGATGGAATTAATGTTGGCGTTGGCGCAACCGTTCTTATGCTTGCAAG
>JAUNQK010000096.1 GCA_030536235.1 Bacillota bacterium | reverse complement strand
GGATTGTTTAAAGCAATTATTGGGACTAATGCCTTAGAAGGAAAGAATACAGATGTATTAATTGATACACTTATGAATTTCCTTGAAGAAGGGCCACAGTATTTCCCTGAAGATATGATTACCGACAATCCAATGAGGTTCTTGGTTTCTGAAATCATTAGAGAAAAACTTTTAATGTATTTAGACGAAGAAGTTCCTCATGGCGTTGCAGTTGAAATTGAACGTTATGAAGAATTAAATAATCTTACAAAGATTTATGCAACCATCTATTGCGAAAAACAAACTCATAAATCAATTATTATTGGCAAGGGCGGAAAAAAGATTAAGGGCATTGGAAAGAGTGCTCGTGAAGAAATTGAAAACCTTGTTGGTACAAAGGTATATCTTGAAACTTTCGTAAAGGTTAAAGAGGGCTGGAGAGATAGCGTAATTGCAATTAGCAATTTTGGTTATAAGAACGAGAACTAATGTATATTCAAACTGAAGGCATAATTTTACGTCAAGTAAAAACGGTGAATGCCCGAAGAATGATTTCCATTTTTTCGAAAAATTATGGAAAGATTTCTTGCGGAACAAATATCACTGAGGGTGGGAAAAATAAAACGGCTTTAGCTCTTCGCCCATTTACTTACGGAAGATATGAATTATTTAAGAATAAAGATTCTTACAATGTTCAGGCTGCTGAAACCATAAAAAGCTATTATGGAATAGGCGAGGATATTGATAAGTATATGGCAGCTTCTTTTGTCCTTGAACTTACAGATTTGGTTCTTCTTGAAGGCGAGGCTCAGCCAAATACGTTTAATTTATTAAAAGAGTTTTTCGAAGTTCTTGAAAAAAGAAAAACAGCTTATCAAACCCTTGTTATTGCTTATGAACTAAAGCTTCTGAAACTTCAAGGTTTAACGGCGAGTGATGGTTTGAAAAGCAGAACTGGCACTGATATAATAGAATCATTAAAATTTATGGAAGTTCATAAGCTTTCAGAGTTAGAACATCTGGCTCTAAAGGCTGACACTGAAAAAGTGATAAAAGATTTATTAAAAGAATATTTTTCCTATCACTTAGGAATTGATCATTTAAAAAGTGAAGGAATCATTATTTAGAAAGGGGATTTAAGTATGGATATTACACTTGAAAAAATTGAACTTGTAAAAGACAGAACAGGCGTAAGCTATAAAGAAGCAAAAGATGCCCTTGAACAAACTGAAGGCAATGTAGTTGATGCAATCATCTTTATCGAAGATAGCATTGATGAAGGTTCTAAAAAAGCAGATTCAAAGACAAGCGCAATTATTGATGCAATTAAAGCAACAATTAAGAAGGGAAATGCTAGCAAGCTTATTATTAAAAAAGAGGGCGATGTTGTAATTAACCTTCCAATTAATATCGGTGTAGTTGGAACAGTTCTTTTCCCTTGGGCAACTGTTGCAGGTGCAATTGCCGCTTTAGGAACAAAGTGCAGCATTGAAATTATTAAAGACAATGGTGAAATCATTGATATCTCTTCAAAAGCAAATGAAGTTATTGATGTAGCTAAATCTAAAGGCGGAGTTGTTTTTGATGAAGTTAAAGATAAGGGAAGCGATGCTTTTGAATTAGCAAAAGAAAAGGGTAAAGATGCATGGGAATTTGCAAAAGATAAAGGTTCTGATGCATGGGATTTTGCTAAAGACAAAGGCGCTGATGCATGGGATTTTGCAAAAGACAAGGGGCTTGATGCTTTTGAAGCAGTTAAAGAAAAGGCTTCAAATGTTATTAAGAAAGACAAAGACGGTTCAATCATAGACGCTGATGAATTTGGCGATTTAGATTTATCCGATATAAACTTTAAAGAGTTGGAGGACGACGATGAGTAAAGAATTCTCAATGGACGATATTGTAGCACTTTGTAAAAATAGAGGTTTCTTATTCCCGGGTTCAGAAATCTATGGTGGATTAGCAAACTCATGGGACTATGGTCCACTTGGTGTTTTATTCAAGAATAATGTAAAAGCTGCATGGTGGAAAAAATTTGTTCAAGAATCACCATACAATGTTGGCTTAGATGCTGCTATTCTTATGAACCCACAAACTTGGGTTGCTTCCGGCCATGTTGGTGGCTTCTCCGATCCATTAATGGATTGCAAAGAATGCCATGCAAGACATAGAGCTGACAAATTAATCGAAGATTTCGCTCATGATAACAATATTGATTTAGGTTGTGAATCATGTGATGGTTGGTCTAACGAGCAAATGGAAAATTGGATTAAAGATCACAATGTTCCATGCCCTGATTGCGGAAAGACAAACTTTACAGGAATCAGACAGTTTAACTTAATGTTTAAAACATTCCAGGGTGTTACAGAAGATTCAAAATCAGAGCTTTACTTAAGACCTGAAACAGCACAAGGTATCTTTGTAAACTTTAAGAATGTACAAAGAACAACAAGAAAGAAGATTCCATTTGGTATTGCTCAGATTGGTAAGTCATTCAGAAATGAAATCACTCCGGGCAACTTCATTTTCAGAATTAGAGAATTTGAACAAATGGAACTCGAATTCTTCTGCGAACCAGATACAGACCTCGAATGGTTTGCATATTGGAAAGAATATTGCAGAAAGTTCCTCGAAACTCTTGGTATGGATATGGAAAAGTTAAGACTTAGAGACCATGCTAAAGAAGAACTTTCAT
>JAUNQK010000031.1 GCA_030536235.1 Bacillota bacterium | reverse complement strand
AGAAAAATCCATATCATAAAGAAGCGAATTAAAATATAAACCTGTTCCACCGCAAACAATTGGAAGCTTACCACGTTCATGAATATCCGTAATATATTTTTTAGCAAGTTTTTGATAATCAGAAACATTAAAAGGCAAGCGAGGGTCAATCTCATCAATTAACCAATGTTTAGCTCTTGCTTGTTCTTCTGTAGTTGGTTTTGCAGAACCAATATCCATATATTTATAGATTTGCATTGAATCGGCAGAAACAATTTCTCCGTTTAAATCATTAGCAAGTCTAATAGCATATTCAGTTTTTCCTACGGCAGTTGGCCCTGCAATAAATAAAACCTTATACATTAATTCTTATTAATATCTGATATACACCAACAAGTTACAGAAGCAATAACGATAATACAACCTATAATTGCAAGTATTCCCGGAATCTCATTTGCAAAAAGAGCAACCCAAATTGGATTAAATAAAGGCTCAACTGCCCCAAGCAGTGAACATGCAAGTGGAGGACAAGTTTGAGAAGCAAAATTTAAAAGAATATAAGGAATACCAAGCTGAACAACACCTAAAATAATTAAACAAAGAAAAGCTGTACTATTTAAATGATTCTCGGTAAATGCTAAACATGGAATGCCTACAATTGCAGTAAATAAATGTCCTAGCAATGTTCCGCTAATTCTATCTTCACCATTACTTGTTCCAAGGCATACATACATTACACCCATCATGAGTCCGGCGAAAATAGCAACTATATTTCCAAGTAAATATCCACCTTCCATTTTATCAAGGAAACATAGAGTGATACCAATTAAAGAAAACAAAACCGCGATAGTATCATTTTTCTTAAGTTTGGTCTTTAATATTATGCTGTTATACAGCATTAACCAAAGTGGCGTTGTAAATTGAAGTACAATTGCATTTGCTGCCGTTGTTAATTTATTAGAAGTAACAAAAGCAATAAATAAAATGCACATGAAAATTCCAGTAGTAATTGACTTCTTGTTAAGCTTAAATGGAATTTTCGCAATAATCATATAAGTTAAAGTAGTAAGCCCAGCAAAAAGACCTCTAAAACCAGCAATTACAAATGCATTTCCATTAACTAATTTTATAAAAAGCCCTGCTATACTCCAAAGAAATGCACAAAGAAGCATTTCTAATATTCCGCGAGTTTTTGGCCTTATTCTTCTACTCATCTATTTTAATAAACCTTTATCTTTCATCTGCTGAACGGCTTTAATAACACCAAACTTACTGTGTTCGTAAGTAATTCCGCCCTGGAAGAAAACATTATATGGTTCTCTCATTGGAGCATCAGCGCTAAGTTCGATACTGCTTCCGCCAACAAAAGCACCTGCAGCCATAATAATTTGATCGGTATAACCAGGCATATCCCATGGAATAGGTGTAACATATGCATCTATTGGAGCTGCGGCTTGAACACCTTCACAAAATGCACAAACAGCTTCTGGGCTTTCAAGTTTAATTGCTTCAACAATATCGTTGCGAGGTGCATCAGCAGCAGGACAAACTTCATATCCTAAATCTTCAAATACCTTAGCACAAAGTGCTGCACCTTTAACTGCACCATTCGTTACTCTTGGCGCAATAAATAAACCTTGGAACATTGTTCTTGTTTGGCCAAATGTTAATCCACATTCTCCGCCAATACCAGGACAAATTACTCGATAAGAAACCTTATCAACTAATTCTTTTTTACCAACAATATAGCCTCCACTTAAAGCAAGGCCACCACCCGGATTCTTAATAAGAGAACCAGCCATGATATCAGCACCAACTTCAGTTGGTTCTTTAATATCTGTAAATTCACCATAGCAGTTATCTACCATACAAATAATATCTGATTTAACCTCATGGCAAACCTTTGCCCATTCTTCGATCTGCGAAATAGTCATAGCATTTCTAAATGTATAACCACGAGATCTCTGAAGAGCAACAACTTTTGTATCAGGGCCAATTGCTTTTTTTACAGCTTCAAGATCAATCTTGTTTCCGGCAAGTAAATCTACTTGTTTATATTTAACACCGTATTCTTTTAAAGAACCAATTGCATCACCTTTAAGACCAATAACAGTTTGCATAGTGTCGTATGGGTCACCATTGCAATAAATAAGTTCATCACCAGCTCTTAAAAGACCAAGATAAACAGATGCAAGTGCATGAGTTCCATTAACAATTTGAGTACGAACAAACCCTGCTTCTGCACCAAAAACTTTTGCAAAGCAATCTTCTAAAGCAGTTCTTCCAATATCATCGTATCCATAACCTGTATTCCATGCAAAATGTTGATCGTTAATTCTTGCATCTTGAAAAACTTTTAAAACTTTATACTGGTTGTAAGTCATAATCTCATCGAGATTAGCAAAAACTTCTGATAAAGATTTCTCAGCTACTTCAACTTTGTTAATAATATCGGCATCAACGCCAAATTTTTCTTTTAATAAATCAATTGTTAGTTTATTCATATTCTTCCTTAATTCTATTAGATTGCTTCGCTGCGCTCGCAATAACAATTAAAAAAAATAAACGGCTACAAACGTAGCCGCTATTTATAAAACTACTTGCTTAGGAACTTTCTTAACAATTCTTCAACCAAATCGTCTCTTTCGATGCGGCGAATCAAGTTTCTAGCATTATTATGTCCTGTGATATAAGAAGGATCACCTGAAAGAATATAACCAACCATTTGGTCTATTGCATTATATCCCTTTTCATCAAGAGCATCATAAACCATGTTTAAAATTTCTTCAGTTGTGTGTTCAGCATTCTTATCAGGACTTGTGAAAAGTATAGTACTTCTTTCCATAACATTCTCCTCTACTTAACAAAAAATCTCTTCCCAATTATTATATAAAACTTGGCTTATTTAAGCAAGTCTTCAGCCTTAGCAAATGCTTCATCAAGCTTACTTGCATCTTTAGCACCAGCCTGAGCCATATCAGCTTTTCCGCCGCCGCCACCGCCGCAAACAGCAGCAACTTCTTTAATCATCTTACCTGCATGAACGCCCTTTTCAAGCAGATCGTCAGTTACAGAAATCATAAGAGTAATCTTAGAATCATTTACAGTAGCAAATACCATAACAACATTCTTTTCAGATTCCTTAATCTTATCACTGATTGTTCTAAGCTGATCAATAGCAACGCCTTCGAACTTCTTAGTTACAAGACGAATTCCGTTAACTTCCTTAGCAGAAGCAAGTAAATCGCCAACGCCTTCGCCAGCAGCTTTAGCCTTAACATCTTCAAGTTCTTTCTTAACTGCCTTAAGTTCAGCAGCAACGTCTTCTGCCTTCTTAGTGAGCCCGGCAGCATTTGTCTTAAGACTTGCAGCAGCTAATGCAATTACTTCTTGTTCATCATTAAGAAGCATTCTTACTGCATTACCTGTGATAGCTTCAATTCTTCTTGTACCAGCAGCTACGCCTGATTCAGAAACAATCTTGAAACAACCAATTTGGCCAATATTTGCAACATGTGTTCCGCCGCAGAATTCCATTGAGAAATTAGGAACGTTTACAACTCTAACCTCGTTGCCGTATTTTTCGCCAAAGAGCATCATAGCGCCAAGTTTCTTAGCTTCTTCTATAGCCATAACCTTGGTTTCAACAGGTGTAAACTTAAGAATTTCTTCGTTTACAATATCTTCAACTTTAGCTAAATCTTCTTTACTAATAGCTTCAAAGTGTGTAAAGTCAAATCTTAATGCATCATCTGTTACATATGAACCAGCTTGGGCAATGTGATCGCCAAGTACAATTTGAAGTGCTTTCTGGAGTAAATGTGTTGCTGTATGGTTACGAGCAATAGCATTTCTTCTTTCAACGTCTACACAAGCTGTAAGCTTATCACCAACATGAATTTCGCCTGCACTTACTACGCAGTTATGAATATAAACTCCATTAATCTTTGTTGTATTAGTAACAGCAGCATTGAAACCTTCAGTAGTAAGAATACCAGTATCTCCGATTTGTCCACCGCCTTCGCCATAGAATGGTGTTGTGCAAAGAACAATTCTTACTTCATCGCCTTCGCTTGCAGAATCAAGAGCATTCATACCCTTAACAATTCCAATAACCTTAGCTTCGCAAGCAAGAGATTCATATCCAACGAAGTTGGTCTGCTTCATGTCTTTGTACATTACAGATTCATCAAGCCAACCTTCATTATCTTCATCTTTACGTGCAGATCTTGCTAAATTCTTAGCATCTTCCATACACTTCTTAAAACCTTCTTCATCAATTGCCATACCTTTATCTTCGGCCATTTCCTGTGTAAGTTCTACAGGGAAACCATAGGTATCATATAATGTGAAGCACTGTTCGCCGGAAATAGCTTGTACTCCAGTTTTCTTTGCATCTGCAATGTATTCTTCAAGAATTTCAGAACCCTTATCAAGAGTTTGAGCAAATTTATCTTCTTCAATCTTAATGATCTTCTTGATATACTCTTTACGTTCAATAAGATCTGGATAAGCATCGCCTGAAGTTTCAAATACTTTTTCAACGAGTTCAGCAAGGAATGTACCTTTAATTCCTAAAAGCTTACCATGTCTTGCTGCTCTTCTAAGAAGTCTTCTTAAAATATATCCACGGCCTTCATTTGATGGCAGAACTCCGTCACAAATCATAAATGCAACTGATCTAATATGATCTGTAACGATTCTAAGTGAAACATCTTCTTTAGCCTGTCCCTGCTTATAAGTAACTCCGGAAAGTCTTGCAACTTCCTGAAGAATTGCTTGCATAGTATCTACGTTATAAATAGAATCTACGCCTTGCATGATGCAAGCCATTCTTTCAAGACCCATACCTGTATCGATGTTTTTATGTTCAAGCTCGAGGTATGAACCATCTTCTTGTCTATCAAACTGTGTAAATACATGATTCCAGAATTCCATGTAGCGATCACAATCGCAACCAGGTTTGCAATCAGGCTTTCCACAACCATATTCAGGGCCACGGTCAAAATATATTTCAGAACATGGTCCGCATGGGCCGGTACCAATTTCCCAGAAGTTATCGTCTTTACCAAGACGTACAATTCTTTCTTCTGGCATACCTATTTCATCTTTCCAGATATTAAAAGCTTCATCATCATCTTTATAAACTGTAGCCCAAATCTTTTCCTTTGGAATTCCAAGCCATTCTTCACTTGTTACGAATTCCCAGCCCCAGTTTAAAGATTCATGTTTAAAATAATCGCCAAAGCTGAAATTACCAAGCATTTCGAAATATGTAGCATGTCTTGCAGTATGGCCAACGTTATCAATATCGTTAGTTCTAATACACTTTTGTGATGTTGTCATTCTATGACGAGGAGGTTCTTCAACTCCAGCAAAATATGGCTTAAGTGGTGCCATACCAGCAGCTATAAGTAAAAGTGATTTATCGCTTGCTGGTGGTACAAGAGAATAACTTTCGTGTCTAAGACAACCCTTAGATTCCCAGAATGAAAGGAATTTTTCTCTAAGTTCATTTACGCCCATATATTTCATAATTTATTTCCTCTTCTTTTCTTATAAAAAAGTAATATCCTTAACCTATTTATTTTACAATAAAACCGCCACCAATGACAAGATTATTATTGTAAAGAACCGCCGCTTGGCCTGGCGTAGGCGCTCGCTGGGCTTCTTCAAAACTGAGTTGAATTTCGTCTTGATTTATATAATGAATTTCGCAGATAGCATCTTTTGCAGAATAACGAAGCTTACAATAAAGCTTTGATCCTTCTTCAGGGGCTTCACCAGTCCAAAATAGCTGGTTAACCGAAACAATTTTCTTGAAAAGGTCGTCTTCAAAGCCTAAAATAACATCATTTCCTTTAAATTCAACTACATAAGCTGGTCTTCCAAATGTTACACCAAGCCCTTTTCTCTGCCCAATAGTATAATTGAGAATTCCTTGATGCTTTCCAATAATATTTCCCTTTGTATCTAAAAAATTACCTAAAGTATTCTTAGCACCAATAGAATTTAAATATGCTTTATAATCACCATCCAAAATAAAGCAAATATCTTGGCTATCCTTATCATTTGCATTAGGAGCGCCACTTACATTAACTAAAGTTCTTACATCATCTTTAGATTGAGCACCCTTAAGAGGCAAAATTAGACGTTTTAACACTTCTTGAGGAAGTCTATAAAGCATATAAGACTGGTCTTTTGCTAAATTTACAGCTTTTTTTACGTAATAGACGCCTGAAATACATTGAATTCCGGCATAATGACCAGTTGCAATATACTCGCACCCTTCTTTATCAGCATATTCAATTAATGTTTTGAATTTAATTGCAGGGTTGCATAAAATGCATGGATTTGGAGTGCGGCCATTTTCATATTCGCTTTTAAAAACGTCAATGACTTTCTCTTTAAACTGATTAGCCACACATACTTTAATAAGTTTTATTCCAAGACTATCAGCTGCTGCTTGAATTTTATCAGGAAAATAATCATTTATTACATTAAAACAAAGACCGACTACTTCATAGCCAGCCTTTTGTAAAAGTATAACCGATGCAGTACTATCTACACCGCCTGAAAAACCTACCAAAACTTTAGTGTTCTTTAGCATTTTTTAATCTTTCATCATCAGGATCTACAATCTCAATATTTTTGAGTTGTGATTCGAAATTTTCACGAAAAGCAGCAATATAAATTTTACGGAGTTCGGCTTGCTCTTGTAATTCTTCTTCAGTAAGCCCTTCCGCTTTTTTCTTTGCCGCCAGTGCGTTTATTCTTGCTATTTGTTCTTTTGTAACCATGTATCTATTTTACCATATAATAGTCTCGAATTTTAGCTAAAGTTTTTTCTCCAATACCACTAATTTCAATTAGTTCATCAACAGAATTAAACTTTCCATAGGTATTTCTATAATCAATAATTTTTTGAGCTTTTGCGGGGCCTATCCCCGGAGCAACCTGCAATTCTTCTAAATTCGCAGAATTTAGGTCTATTTTACCCGCAATTTCATTGTTTTTTGAGTCTAAATTTTCAGCAGGCTCTAAAACAATTGAGTTTTCAACGATTTCTTCGTTCGTGGAATTGATTTGCTCGATTTTAACATCGCCTTTTGATAAATAGCTTATACTTCCCCCTATAGCTAATAAGGCAATAATGGCAGGCATAATTAGTTTTCTAATTTTGTCCATGAATTTATATTACCATAATTTGCCATAAAGTGCAATAAAAAACAGGCCACATATTGGCCTGTTAAAATTTTATTAGATTATTTTGCTCTAAATAAGAATGTAATCATATGTGATTTAGTACAATTCATAGCCGGAGCAAATAAAGTTGGGCTTACACCATATGTAATTTTATTAAGCTTTGCCCATGCAACAGAGTCAATCCCAACAGTATCATCAAAACTATAATAATTTTGTACTACTGGTTTCTCATTCTGATTCCACATATACTCAATTGCTTCAAGTCTAGTGGCGGATTCTGTCATAGAATTAAGCTCTTCACTGGTAATAACATTATTGCTAATTGCCCATGTCATAGCTTTACTAAAATCAGAATTTGGGTCGCTATCACTTACTGTTTTTGCTGAAACAATCTGGCCTGGTGCACCGGCAGCTTTCCACATTGAAATAATAATATCTTTTTTAGCAAGTGGTGTTAAAACTCCAAAATAATTAGGTTTTGCTGCAACCATAATCCCTTCATTGACACCCCAAGAGACAGCATCTGTATACCACATATCAGCTGCGACATCTTCATAGGTAGCAACTACATCAATCTTAGGCTTTGCATTTGCACCCTCATCTTCAGAAGCCTTATTTCCGCAAGAAACAGAAAGAAAAGCTATTAATAAAATTGTAATTATACTAAAAATCTTTTTCATTACAGTTATTATACTCTTTTTTTAGTAATTATCTATCAAAAAGTGATTCAAGCGTGCCTTCTTTAGTATAAAAAAGATCCATTCTAGTAACTCTAATATCTTCACTAGCACATGAAAAAGATAGATATTCAAGTAAACTAACAGTAAGCTGAAGCGGATTTACCGTCTCATTAGGGGCTGCCCTAAGAACCATATCAACAATAGTGCCATCTAATGCACTAATAGTATTAGATATGGAATAAATCCATTTTTTTATATCTTTTTCGACCATAGTTTTGGTCTTTTTATCTCTTTTTAATACAAAAATCTTATCTTGTTTTAAGAAAGAATCAACTTGTTCTTGGCTAAATCTAATTAATGGAACATAAACTTTATAAAAAGAATATTCACATACAGAAGAAAGATTCTTCTTTTCATGTTCAATCTCTTTAATATCTATAAACTTAATTCCTTGTGGCAAAGCCTCGTTTAAGCTAACCATTGTAGAATATGTAAAAATATCTTCGGTAGTTTCAAATTCAAAATAATCACATTCTGCTTCAAAACCTAAGCTTAAAGGTTGAACGATATTAGTAATTGGATGAGGAGTAAAGCCTTCACTAAACCTAAGTGGAACATCAGCTCTATACAAAACTCTTCTAAAAAGTCTTTGCATATCAAGGTGAGAAATAAATCTCATATTGCCCTTCTTGGTAAATTTTAATACATATCTATATATCATGTTTTAAACTACCTCCAAAAGGACATTCTACATGCTTATTAATTCCGCAGCCAACACAACCATATCTACAATCATCAGTTGTTTTGCCTTCAAGGGATTTTTGCCATTCTCTCTTATAGAATTCTTTATCCACGCCATTATCAATAATTTCCCAAGGCTGAATATCATCTGGATTTAATTCATTAACAGCAAAATAATTATCATCGATTCCGGTTTCTGCCAAAGCTTCTATCCAGGCTTCTTTATTAAAACCTTCAGTCCATGCATCAAAGCTGCAACCTTTCTTATATGCAGCAAGAAGAGTGTCATTAAGCTTTCTATCGCCTCTGGCAAAGAATGCCTCAAGATGAGACTGGTATGAACCATGATACTTATAATTTACGCCTTTAATTTTTTGTAATCTCTCTTTTAAATAGAAATGTTTCTGCTCGAATTCTTCAGCAGTGTTTTGTCTAACCCATTGGAAAACAGTTTGAGGCTTAGGAACGAAATTGGAAACAGAAACACTAACATTAAATCTCTTTCCTTTTTCTTTTGCCATCTGCATAATGCGTCTTGAGAGATCTACAATACCATCTAAGTCTTCATATGTTTCAGTTGGTAGACCCATCATAAAGTAAAGCTTTACAGATTGCCAACCTAAATCCATAGCCTGGTCTAAAGTTTTAAAAATATGTTCTTCAGTAATGTTTTTATTGATAACATCACGCAAACGTTGTGTTCCGGCTTCACATGCAAATGTTAAACCAGATTTTCTTACGCCCTGAAGTTCATCTAAAATCTTAAATGCAAAATTGTCCATACGAAGTGAAGGAAGTGAAATTCCTATCTGTCTTGGCTGGCAATAATCCATAAGATCAGTTACTAATTCCTCAAATCTTGAATAGTCAGAAGTTGAAAGTGAAAGAACTGAAACTTCTTGATGTCCACTATCACTAAGTTGAGATTTTGCGATATCAACAATTTTATCTTTATCTCTTTCTCTTACGGGACGGTAATTCATTCCTGCTTGGCAGAATCTACAACCACGCGTACAACCTCTAAAAATTTCTACGCTTGGTCTATCATGCACAACTTCAATAAGAGGAACCAAAGTTTTCTTAGGGTAATCAACTGTATTTAAATCTGGTAAGAAAGATCTTAAGACTCTATCCGGTGCATTATCATTTAACTTCTTATGATTGTCATCATAAAATGCCGGAATATAAACACCTTGAATCTTTACAGCTTTTTCGAAAAATTCTTGCTTTGTCCAATTATTGATTTTCCTTTGTCTTGCAAGTTCAAGTAGTTGTACTAATTGCTCTTCACCATCACCAACTTGAACAACATCAATAAATTTTGCAAATGGTTCTGGATTGTAACAGCAAGGGCCTCCGGCAATAATAATAGGATCATCTTCAGTTCTATCCTTTGAAAGAAGTGGAATACCTGCCTGGTCTAAACAAAGCAAAATATTTGTATAAGCAAGTTCATATTGAAGTGTAAACCCTACAACATCACATTCTTTAACCGGAGTTTTACTTTCTAAAGTAAAAAGAGGAACCCCTTCTTGCTTCATTTGTTCTGCCATGTCTTTTGCAACAGCAAAAACTCTTTCGCACCAGAGTTTCTCTTCTTTATTTACGAGATAGTACAAAAGTTGAAGCCCAACATATGACATACCAATTTCATATGTGTCAGGAAAACAGAATGCAAAGCGAAGCATGTCCTCTGCATCTTTTTTAATTACCTGATTAAGTTCACCACCAATATATCTTGCCGGCTTTTCAACTTTTGGTAAAATCTTATCTAATTTTGTTTGAACATTATTCATCAACGTATTCAAAATCGTAATCTATAATGCGGATAGTGTCTCCATCTTGAAGACCCATTTCCTTGAAGCGTTCAATAGCCCCTTTATCTTCAATATATTTTTGTAAGTATCTAAATGAACCTGCGTCATTAAAGTTTGTAGAATTAAAAATCTTTTGAAGTTGCTTTCCACGAACTACATAAACGCCATTTTCAACAGATACATATATTTCTCTGTAATCTTCGTCTTCCTCAGTGTCACGAGCTACGTAAGGAATAATTACCTCTTCTTCTGGTGCTATCTCGCTTAAGAGTTGATATGTAGCTCTTAAAAGTGCATCGACACCTTCGTGAATTGGAGCACAGATTGGGTAGCACGAAAGCCCTTTAGATTCAATGTAATCAATGAATCTTTTAAGATCTTCTGGGCTAACCATATCAGTTTTATTTGCTGCAACAATTTGAGGTTTAGAAGCGAGTTTCTTAGAATATTGAGCAAGTTCATTATTAATCTTCTCAAAATCTTCGATTGGATCTCTTCCTTCGCTGCCGGAAACATCAACGATATGAATAAGAATTCTTGTTCTTTCTACGTGCTTTAAGAAATCAAGCCCAAGGCCCTGCCCTTGCGAAGCCCCTTCGATAAGGCCTGGAATATCTGCCATAACGAAAGATGAATCATACATATTCACAACACCAAGCTTTGGCGTAAGTGTTGTAAAATG
>JAUNQK010000030.1 GCA_030536235.1 Bacillota bacterium | reverse complement strand
GGCCGCAGCATCCACTTTGCCAAATATCAAGGCGGTGGATGTCGCCCGGCTGTCAAACCCCGTGCAAAACAAAAACTCGCGCCAGTAAAAAGCGCGAGTTTCTTATTATTTATGGTGCTGCTACGCAGACTCGAACTGCGGACCTTATCCTTACCAAGGATACGCTCTACCTCCTGAGCCATAGCAGCATAATTTAAGCGACCTGTTAATTATATGTTTTTAAAAGGGCCAAGTCAATAAGCTAAATCAATAAGATGCCGCCTTTGCTTGTTATTATTTTGGCTTTATGACATAATATTTGATTAGGGACAATTATGAGAAAAACTATAAATGGCATATTTTTAGGGCTTATCTCAGTTGCAATTTTAGGCAGTTTATTTAAAGCTTTATTTGTGCCAACAGATATAAATGAATACGAGAATCGCTATAGTGTAAAGCTCGAGGCCCCGATGGCCGAGACCTATCTTTCTGGCGAATTCCAAGATAATACCGAGGCTGCTTTAGCAGACCAGGTTCTTTTTGCTATTCCGGCAAAACAGGCTTACAACAAAGTAAGCTCTTCTATTAATAAATCTATTCTTGATAAGGTTCTTGCTTATGCCGAAGAAAAGAGTAAAAACGAGGCAAACGAAGAAGAATCTCAGTCGCCGCAGCGCGCAATTGCCGACCCTAACGCTAAGTATATTCAGCTTCCAAGCGGCTTGTTGATGTTAAAAGACCATTTAATGTACAACACGCGATTTTTGGATGTTGAAAAGCCAAGGTTAGACCCGCGAATTGCGAATATTAACGAGACGATTGCGGCTTTCCCTGATATTGATTTCTATATTTATTACATTGAAAAAGAAACCGATATTAATTTCGTTTCGGGCGAACGCTCAAATGTTTTCGAATATTTATTTGAAAATATCGATTTGCCGGAATCACAGAAGAGTCGTTTCGCAATCACAAATTTCGAAGACTATGATTCTTGGTTTTACAAAACCGACCACCACTTAAACCACCGTGGCGCTTTGGAATGTTATAAGCAGTTCCTTGCATGGATGCTTCCTGAAGAAACTCCGCTAAGCCCAACAGGAGAATACGAGATTGGTTATTATTCTGGCTCGAAAGCTGTAGGCTCGGATGAAGGCTACCAAGATATCAACTCTTGCTATTCATATGATTATGTAAAGGTTGATACTTGGGAAAACGGCAATAAGGTTAACTATTATGGAAAACAAGATTCGTATATTAATCAATCTAGGTCTCGAAGCGAGTTATTCCCAAGCGTAAGCTATGGCGATCTCTTTGGCTACGACGACGGCGAGGTTAGATTCGAGAACCCGGAAAAAGAAGGGGACAGCATTCTCTTTATTGGCGATTCTATGGACAATACTTTGCTTAGACTTCTTGCTGGGCATTTCCCAAAGCTTTACGATGTAGACCTTAGAAACTACGAAGCAAAGATGGGCGAAGAGTTTACTTTAGAAAGTTATTTAGCAAAGCATCCTGATATTAAAAAGGTTATGCTTATCGGCACATTAGATATATTTAATTCAGATCAGTTCGAGTTACATTAATGGTTTTTAGCAGCTTAAGCTTTATATTTTTATTACTGGCAATAACATTTGCACTTTATTTCTTGCCATTCGGGCGAGTGTATAAAAATGTAGTGCTTCTTTTGGCGAGCATAATTTTCTATGCTTGGGGCGAGCCACGTCTTGTTATTGTTATGATAGCAGTTGCTTTGGTTGCTTATGGCGGCGGGCTTTTAATAGACAAATACCGCAGCGATAAATCTAAGGCAAAGCTAATTATGATAATTACTGTAGCGCTTATCGTTGCAAATTTATTTATCTTTAAGTATCTCAATTTTGCTGTTGATAATTTGGCGAGTCTTGGGCTTAATATTTCTATTGGCGAAATTAGGCTGCCAATAGGAATCAGTTTTTACACATTCCAGATTCTTTCTTATGTAATCGATTTATATAGAGGGAGTGTTAAGCTTCAAAAGAATTTCTTCTATCTACTTTTATATCTTTGTTTCTTCCCGCAGCTTATTGCAGGCCCAATTGTAAGATACAGTACAGTTGAAGAAGAGATTAATAATAGAGAAGAAAAGTTTGATGAGATTATTGCCGGCTCTAAGCGTTTTATTATTGGCCTTGCTAAAAAGGTTATTCTGGCAAATGGTATCGCAAGCTTTGCCGAAATTGTTTATGCCGGGACTTTCGAGGTTTATGGCACGGCGATGTACTGGCTCGCGGCGCTTGCTTATACCTTCCAGATTTATTTTGATTTTTCTGGGTATTCTGATATGGCAATTGGCCTTGGCCTAATTACCGGTTTTCATTTCTTAGAAAACTTCGAGCACCCTTACATTGCAACAAGCATCACCGAGTTCTGGCGCAGATGGCACATTTCTCTTTCAACATGGTTTAGAGATTATGTTTATATTCCGCTTGGCGGAAACCGCTGCAGCGCATCAAGGCAGATAGTTAATTTGTTAATCGTATGGGCACTTACAGGGCTTTGGCATGGCGCTTCGTGGAATTTCGTTTTATGGGGTTTGTATTATTTTGTGCTTCTCATAATCGAAAAATTCTGGGGCGGCAAATTCTTAAAGAGCCTTCCGAAAATTGCATCTTGGTGCATCACGATGTTCTTTGTGAGCCTTGGCTGGGTAATATTTAATATTACAGATTTTACGGCACTACAGTATGCTTTAACTTCGATGTTTAGCTCGCACAAGGTAGAGTGGCTCGAGATGTATATGACTAATACCGGAATCGCAAGTGCTGCATTTTACTTTATCCCTTGCATTATTTGTATGTTCCCGGTTGGAAAATACGTAAAGAAGATTGAAGAAAATGATATTGGCCTTGCGCTGTCAAATGTTTGGCATTTAATATTATTAGTTATTTCGATAATTTATATTATCAGCAGCAGTTACAATCCATTTATATACTTTAGATTCTAAAAAAACAGATCGCGTGGGTGCGATCTGTTTTTGGTTAGTTTAATGGTAGATTGCTTCGGGCTTCGCCCTCGCAATGACAGTCATCGCGAGCGTAGCGACGCGATCTAATTAATCGATAGAAATGTATGTTGGCTGCGGGAGCTCTGGCTCTTTCTTAGGAACGCTCAGCTTTAAGATGCCATCTTCAAATTTAGCTTTGATATCTTCCTGATTAATGGCTTCGCCAACGTAAAATGATCTGCTGCAAGATCCATAGAATCTTTCGCGTCTAATGAACTTGCCGTCTTTTTCTTCATCTTCTGACTTGCGAACTGCGCTTACTGTAAGGTAACCGTCTTTAAGTTCTGCCTTTACATCTTCTTTTTTGTATCCCGGAAGATCGATATCGAGCTCAAATGACCCATCTTTTTCACGAACATCTGTGTTCATAACTAACTGTTTTTCAGCAGGTCTGGCCATTAAAGCTCTTACTGGTCTGTCAAAATCGTTAAAGAAATCGTCAAATAAATTTTCCCCAAATAAACTGTTCATAAACATAATTTATACCTCCAATCCCAAGGCCCCTTCCTTGGTACAACTATGTTATACCACCGTTGTTAGCACTCGTCAATAGTGAGTGCTAAAATTTTTTAAAAATTTTATGCTGTAAAAACTGTTAAAAACTGGCAAAAATTCCTTGCCAAAATCAATATTTTGTGATAGATTTACCGAGTGCTCAAAAAAGGCACTATATTAAGATATGAAAAACTTTGATAGAATTAATTACAAGTTAATAATATGTCTTTTGCTTAGCGCTGTTTTGGTCGTTGGCTTTAGCATTTATGGCTTTGCATCTAATAAGAATGCTGCCGCAAGTGTTGCAGAGGCAAACGCAAAAGCCGAAGAGGTAGAAGCAGAAGAAGAAAACGAGATTCGTACCCAGCAATGGACTGCTTTTAATGTGCCTGCGGAAGATACCGCTGTGATTGTCACAGAAAATCTTAAAATGGCCCCAAGCCTTAATCATATTGCTTATGATTTTGAACATCTTCCAAACCCGTTTGGCCCAGATGCATTCGAAAGGTTAAGCAGTATTGCTAAGTCTCTTCTTGGTGTTAAGTACACTGCCGGCGGTAAAAACCCAACTGATGGTTTCGACTGCAGCGGCTTTGCTTTATATGTAATGCGCCGCGCCGGAAGCGAGATGCTTGCAGCCAGCTGCGAAGAGCAGTTTGCAAATTGCTATGAGATTCCGGCAGGATATGAGAAGCCGGGCGATTTAGTTTTCTTTACCGGCACAGGCCGCGATGTAAACTCTCCAATTTTAAGCCATGTTGGAATTTATCTTGGAGACAACATGATGATTCATGCAGGTTCCGCCGGAATTTGCATTGTAAATATAACGGATGATTATTGGGTGCAGCACTTTGCGTGCTTCGGCCGCCCAACTTTATAAGGAAGTAGTGGTAGATAATTATGATTAGCGGAAAACAAAGATCTTATTTAAAAAGCCTCGCGCAGTCTATTGACGCAACTGTATTTATTGGTAAAGACGATTTAACTGATAATATTATTGCAGAGATGGATAGATATTTAGATGTGCACGAATTAGTTAAGGTTAAGATTCAAGAAAGTTGTCTACTTAAGCCAAAGGATACCGCAAACGAATGCGCAGAAAAACTTGGCGCTGAATTTGTTCAGGCCATCGGCCGCAAATTCGTTCTCTACCGCCCAGCCGCCCAGGCAGTTAATAGAAACATTGTGCTGCCTAAATAGATTGCTTCGGGCTAAAGCCCTCGCAATGACACATGTCATCGCGAGCGAAGCGACGCGATCTAACTAGATTGCTTCGGGCTAAAGCCCTCGCAATGACACTAATTCAGCAGAATGTTTTTAGGAACGCCGGAAACATCTGCCCCGCATTATGCGTAAGCGAATACGACGCCGACGACAAACACCAGTCGTACATCAGCCCACGTTCGAACATCGCATAAGCACGCGTTATATCATTTGTCGTAAACTCCGGCCTAAAAAGATTTTGTTGCTGTGCCTCGATTGTAATCTGGCGCAGCATTTTATAATAAGTCCTATTATTATCAAGCAGCGAACGTTCAGTCGAAATTAGCTGCGAACTGAACAGTCTTGAAAGCAAATCTACGGATACCGTATTTTCAATCATTAAGAAAAGTTCATGATTCATGAAAATCAGCTTATCGATTGGATTCATTGAAGGATCCATAGTTTCGCTAAGCTCTTGATACTTTTCGTCGAACAAATATCCCAGTGATGCAGGTAGATTATCTTTGCTGTCGAAATAGTGATAAAACGAGCCCTTAGAAACGTGCGCTTCTTCGATAATGTCTTCAATTGTGGTGTTATCGTAGCCTTGTTGATAAAATAATTTCCACGCTGCAGAAACAATTCTACTTTTAGTATCGCTTGATTTACGCATAAAATATAGTCCTTTCGCATATTTGATATAAAAAAGTCTAAACTACAGTTCATATTTTATTCTACTTTATCTTATAGTACAATAGCAAAGTAATATTTTTATAGAAAGGCAATTTTACTATGAATACCGAACTTATAATTATGATAATTTATTTGCTCTTTATGCTTGGCATAGGCGTTTACTTCTTCGTTAGATCGAAGGACGCTGGCGAAAAGGATTACTTCCTTGGCGGCCGCAAAATGGGCCCTTGGGTATCCGCACTTTCTGCCGGAGCTTCAGATATGTCTGCATGGTCTTTGATGGGCCTTCCTGCAAGTGTATTTGCACTTGGTATGGGCCAGACATGGATTGGCGTAGGTCTTTTAATTGGTTATGCACTTTCATGGATTATCGAGGCTCCAAGACTTCGTAAGTTCACAATCGTTGCAGATGACTCAATTACAATCCCGCAATACTTAACAAATAGATTTAAGAGCAGCAACGGAGTCATCAGACTTATTTGCGCAGTTCTTTTCTTAGTTGCTTATACAATTTACGCAGCATCTTCAATGAAGGCTTGCGGAACATTATTTAACCAAGTTACAGGTATGGATATGACAACTGCTATGTATCTTTCAACAGCAATCATTCTTCTTTATACTTTCCTTGGCGGATACAACGCAGTTTGCTGGACAGACTTCTTCCAGGGCATGCTTATGCTTGCAGCACTTTTAGCAGCACCAATCTTTGCTCTTGGAATTATTAATAATGGTGGCGGAATCATGACAGCTGCTGAAATCGGTGAACAGATTCCGGGATACTGGGATTTCTTCAAAGCTAACCCGGCAGATATTATTTCTGGCCTTGGCTGGGGTCTTGGATACTTTGGTATGCCACACATCATCGTAAGATTCATGTCAATTGAATCTGACAAGTCACTTAAGAAATCAAGAGTAATTGGTATTACTTGGACAGCAATTATTATTGGATTCGGTTGCGCAGTTGGTGCAATCGGCCACATGCTTCTCGGTAATATCGAAGACTCTTCAACAGTATTTATTCAGGTTGTTCGTGCAATCTTCCCAGCTGTTATTTGCGGAATTCTTCTTTCTGCAATTCTTGCTGCAGCTATGTCTTCTGCAGACAGCCAGCTTCTCGCAGCAAGCTCTGCATTTGCATCTGACGTGTATAAGCCAATCTTTAGAAAAGATGCAAGCGACAAAGAAATGCTTTGGGTTGGCAGAATTATCGTATTAGTAATTTCAGTTGTTGCTATCATCATTGCGGCAAATCCAAACAGCGGTTCAATCATGAGCCTTGTAGAAAATGCATGGGGGCTCTTTGGGGCAGCATTTGGCCCAGCTATCGTTCTTTCACTTTACTGGAAGCGCTTTAACTTTGCTGGTGCAACAGCAGCTATTATCAGCGGCGGTGCATTCGATATTCTTTGGCTTATCCTTTGGAAAGCTTCAACTGGAATTTACGAAATCGTTCCAGCAACAATAGTTGGTCTTGTCGTTGGCGTAATTGTTACATTAATTACTCCGGCACCAACAAAAGAAGTCGAAGATTTATTTGATAAAGCAGTCGTTTATAACGACTAAGTGGCCGAGGGCCTTGCCCCTCGTCGTCATTGCGAGGGCGAAGCCCGAAGCAATCTATAGGAGACAATTATGAAAAAGAGATTAATATCAATCATATTAATCATTGCAATGACCCTGGGATGTACTGGGGTCATTTTTGCAAATGATGCAGAAACAGACATTAAAATTATTTACACCAACGACGCTCACTGCGGGTATCAAAGTTATTCAAAGGTTGCGACCCTTGCAAAGGATGCCGATCTTTTAATCGATGGTGGCGATGCTGTGCAGGGCGATTTAATTGGCACTGTTTCCAAAGGCGAATATCTTATCGATATTATGAATAAGTTAGATTATGATTTAGCCGGAATCGGTAATCATGAATTTGGCTTTGGCGTTGATGGTTTAAAGAGCTTAATGAATAAAGCAAGTTTTCCATTTGTGTGTTGCAATTTTATTGATTTAAAAACCGGCAAAACTGTTTTTGAGCCATATAAAATTCTTGAAGCGAATGGCAAAAAAATTGCCTTTGTTGGAGTTGTGACTCCGGCAACATTAACACAGATTAACCCGGGCTATTTTAAAGACGATCTTGGAAATTACATTTATTCTTTCTGCGAAGGAAACAATGGCAAAGATCTTTATGATGTAGTTCAAAAAAACGTTACAGCTGCAAAGGCAGAGGCCGATTATGTATTCTTAGTTGCTCACTTAGGAATAATTGAAGAGCTTGGCCCTTGGTCTGCAAAAGATGTCGCAGCAAATGTTAGCGGCGTTGATGTAATTTTAGATGGACATTCACATTCTGTTTATACAGAAAACTTTATTGATAAAGCGGGCGAAGAAGTTTTGGCAGTGCAGACAGGAACAAAGCTTGAGAATGCTGCTGAGATTTCAATTAAAGCAGACGGCACCTTCGCTGCCCAAAATATTAGTTTAGAAAATGTTGAAGCAGATAAAGATGCAGCGGCTTATATTAATTCTATTAATGATAAGCTTGATGCTTTGTCAAAGACTGTTGTTGCAAAGTCTACTGTTGATTTAACAACAAAGTGCAATGGCGTTCGCGCTGTTAGAAATTCAGAAACAAATTTAGGCGATCTTTGCGCTGATGCTTATAAAAAGATTCTTGGCGCAGATATTGGTTTAGTAAATGGCGGCGGAATCCGCGCAGATATCGCGGCAGGCAGTATCACCTTCGGCGACATCATTGCGGTATTCCCGTTTAATAACCAGGCTTGCCTTGTAGAGGTTCGCGGCCAGCAAATTAAGGATGCTCTTGAAATGGGCTGCTCGGCACTTCCAGCAGAATCGGGCGGCTTCCTTCAGGTAAGCGGAATCACTTATACAGTTGATACTACAAAGCCAAGCAATGTTGTTAAAGATGAAAGCGGAAACTTCGTAAAGGTCGATGGCGAATATCGTGTTCGCGATATTATGATTGGTGGAAAGCCAATAGAGCTTAACCAAACTTATAAAGTAGCTTCACATGATTTTATGCTTAAATCTGGCGGAGACGGTTTTGCAATGTTTGGCGAACAAAACATTAGAGTTCTTCGCGATAATGTAATGCTCGATAATCAGGTTTTAATTGATTATATTACAAAAGAGCTTGGCGGCGTTGTTGGAAAGCAGTACGAAGCAGCTGATAACAGAATTAGCTTGAAGGTTGATTATAAGGCTTGCCCTAAGAATTCTGCTTGCCCAATGTCAAAGTATTACGATCTTGATGCATCGAAGTGGTACCACGAAGGCGTTCACTACTGCCTCGACAATGCTCTCATGAACGGCATTGGAAACGGCGTATTTAATCCAAACGGAAACTGCACAAGAGGAATGCTTGCAACTATTCTTTATAGAGTTTCCGGCAGCCCTGAGACAGAGGTTTCAACAGTCTTCTTCGATTTAAAGGCCGAAGATTACTTTGCTAAGGCAGTTTCTTGGGCATATAATAACAGCGTAGTTAATGGCATGGAGCCTCACACATTTGGCGGAAATGTAAATATCACACGCGAACAGTTTGCTACAATGCTTTATAATTATGCAAAGCTTAATGGTGTAGATGTAGATAAAGCGAGCGAAAATGTTAATACATTGTCTTTCATTGATATATTTGACGTAAGTTCTTGGGCTAATGCCGGAATCCATTGGTGCCTTGCAAGCGGCATTTTAACAGGAAAAACAGCATCAGGAGAGCTTTATGTAGACCCTCAGGGGCTCTTAACCAGAGCCGAAGCCGCAGCAATGATTCAAAGATACTGCGCACAGTAGGGAAGGTAAAACCTTGGCCCACTGTCATTGCGAGGGCGATGACATGCGTCATTGCGAGGGCGTAGCCCGAAGCAATCTACTTAAATACAAAAAACCCCTTGCACTTGCAAGGGGTTTTTGTTATACTTTTACGGTACGACACTATGCCTAAAAGGGGCATAGTGTATTCGATGTTGTTTAAAACCAGAAAAACCTTGTGTTTTTGAGGTTTTGACGGTACAAAATATGGTGTTTAAGCACTAAGTTTAAGAAGGAGAAAACCCATGGCTAATGATGTAAGAGTTAAGGTTACCTTAGCATGCACAGAATGCAAGCAGAGAAACTACAACACAACCAAGAACAAGAGAAACAATCCTGATCGTGTTGAAATGATGAAGTATTGCAAGTTCTGCAAGAAAGAAACTCTGCACAAAGAAACAAAATAGTTAGTTTAAAGGAGAAACCAAAATGGCAGAAACCACAGCAAAGAAAACTGGACTTGGTGAATACCTTAAGGGCGTTAAAGCTGAACTTAAAAAGGTTGTATGGCCAACAAAGAAGGAAACTGTTAAGCTCACATTCATCGTAATCGTTGTATGTGCACTTTTCGCATTATTCTTCTGGCTTGTTGACACAGGCTGCCTTGTAGTTCTTGAAAAAGTTCTGAACATAGCAATGTAGGAGAAATTAAATGTCCGAGGAATTCAAATCTGAAGTAAGCGAAGAGCTTAAAGAAGAAACCTATGTGAAGAAAGAACCGGAATTTGTTCAGAGCCCTGAAGTTCTTGCGGCTATCGCTGCTGCAAAGGCTTCAGTATCTGACGAAGCAAAAGCTAAGAGAAAGCAGGCTGCAGCTGCAGTTGCATCTAAGCTTGCATCTGAAAAAGACGAAGTTCCGGCAGGTTTCTTAAGAAGAAGTAAAGACGCTAAGTGGTACATCGTACACACATATAGCGGACACGAAGACAAAGTAAAAAAGAATATTGAGAAGCTCGTAGAGAACAGAGGTATGCAAGATCTTGTTCTCGAGATTATGGTGCCAAAAGAAACCATTGTTGAACACAAGGGTGATTCTTTAAGAAGCCGCGATCGTAAAATATTCCCGGGCTACGTTATAGTAAAGATGATTGTTACCAACGAGAGCTGGTACCTTGTAAGAAATACTCAGGGTGTTACAGGTTTCGTAGGCCAGGGCTCAGAACCTATTCCTCTTTCTGAAGAAGAGGTTAGAAGAATGGGTCTTGAAAAGACAAGCATTGTCTTAAACGTTGCAGTTGGCGATACAGTTAAGGTTATCACTGGTCCATTCAAGGGCTTCACTGCAAACGTTGAAGAGACAGATGATATTAAACAGACCTTAAAGGCTAAGGTTGACATGTTTGGTCGTCTTACTCCGGTTGAACTGGAATACGACCAAGTCGACAAGCTTTAAATAGATTGCTTCAGGCTAAAGCCTTCGCAATGACAGTCATTGCGAGCGAAGCGAAGCCGCATTGATGTCATTGCGAGCGAAGCGAAGCAATCTCATAGAGGAATACTAGAAGAAAGGAGATGGCCACATGGCAAAAAAGGTTGAAGGCTTCATTAAACTGCAAATTCCTGCAGGCGCTGCAAATCCAGCACCACCAGTAGGTCCTGCACTTGGTCAGCATGGTGTTAACATCATGGACTTCTGCAAACAGTTTAATGCAAAGACACAGGATCAAAAAGGCATGATTATTCCTGTCGTTATCACAGTATACGCAGACAGAACATTCAGCTTCATTACTAAGACTCCTCCAGCAGCAGTTCTTATTAAGAAAGCAGCAGGCCTTGAAAAAGCATCCGGAGAACCTAACAAGAAGAAAGTTGCTACTATCACAGTTGATCAAGCTAGAGCAATTGCTGAACAGAAGATGCCTGACTTAAATGCAGCTAATGTTGATACAGCTACAGAAATGATTAAGGGCACAGCTCGTAGCATGGGCATTCTTGTTGAAGGTTAATTAGTGGGAGACAGTATTCGTAGTCGTTAATACCACAGAAAGAAAAATATCATGGCAAAGAAATTTGGCAAAAGATATCTTGAAGCTGCTGCTCTTAGAGATAGAGCTCAGCAGTACGAAGTAACTGACGCTTTCAAGATTCTCGATCAGATGAAGAAAGCAAAATTCGATGAAACAGTAGAAG
>JAUNQK010000002.1:18218-40871 GCA_030536235.1 Bacillota bacterium | reverse complement strand
ACACCATGATCTTCAGCTAACGCTCCAATAAGCTGCTGATAAAAGCTGGCAAATTCCATGCTTGAAAAAGCCTTAGTAATTGCACCTTCATTAATTGAAATATTTTCATCATCAATTAATAAATTTGGGTCGATATTTTCAACAAAACCAATTCCCTTGCAAGTTGGGCACGCACCAAATGGTGAGTTAAATGAAAATGCACGAGGTTCCAATTCGTCAATGCTAAACCCATGTTCTGGGCAAGAAAGTTTAGTACTATATAATTCTTCTCTAGTTTTCCCGTCTAATGTAATTATTTGAGCAGCACAAAGCCCTGCCCCTTGATTAATAGTAAGCTCTACACTTTCTGCAAATCGTGAAGATTGCCCTTCGCGAACAACTAATCTATCAATTACAATTTCAATTGTATGTTTTAATGTTTTACCAAGTTTTATTTCGTCTTCTTCAAGATTATATATTTCACCATCAATGCGAACACGAATAAAACCATCACGTTTTATTCTTTCAAGAACTTTTTCGTGTTGGCCTTTTTTCTCTTTAATAACAGGGGCCAGAAGGATTACCTTTGTGCCCTCTTCTAATGCAAGAAGCTGATCTACTATTTGATCAACAGTCTGGCTTGTAATTTCCCTACCACAAACAGGACAATGAGGGATACCTATTCTTGCATATAAAAGACGCAGATAATCATAAATTTCAGTTACTGTTCCAACAGTAGATCTTGGATTCTTATTAGTTGTCTTTTGATCAATACTAATTGCTGGAGACAAACCTTCAATTGACTCAACATCAGGTTTATCAAGAAGCCCTAAGAATTGACGTGCATAAGCAGATAAGCTTTCTACATATCTTCTTTGACCTTCTGCATAAATTGTATCAAATGCAAGTGAAGACTTTCCCGAGCCTGATAAACCTGTAATTACTACAAACTTATCTCTTGGGATAGTAACATCTAAATTTTTCAAATTATGAACTTTTGCACCACGAATGATTAAATCCTTTTGCATTATAATTCCGCCCTAATCTCAAGCAATCTATCACGAAGTATAGCAGCTCTTTCAAATTGTAAATCAGTTGCTGCCTTTCTCATTTCTTTTTCAAGCAGCTTTGCATATTCAATGCGCTCTTTCTTGGTAAGCTCATTAGCAGCCTTACCATTATATTCATCAAGCCCCTCTTCGATTTTCTTTGTTACCTCAATTACATCACGCACCGCTTTTTTAATAGTTTGCGGAGTGATGCCGTGTTCTTCATTATACTTCATCTGAATCTCACGTCTTCTTGCAGTTTCATCAATGCAAACCTTCATAGCCTTACTAATCGTATCTGCATACATTATTACTCTGCCTTCAGAATTTCTTGAAGCACGGCCAACAGTTTGAATCAAAGAAGTTTCAGTTCTTAAGAACCCTTCTTTATCTGCATCAAGAATAGCAACAAGTGAAACCTCTGGAAGGTCTAAACCTTCTCTAAGCAAGTTAATACCAACAAGAATATCGAATACACCAAGTCTTAAATCTCGCAGAATTTCATTTCTTTCGAGAGTATCAATATCAGAATGCATATATCTAACCTTTAAGCCTGCAGACTTTAGATATTCTGTTAAATTCTCGGCCATCTTTTTTGTAAGAGTTGTTACTAAAACTCTATAGCCTTTCTCAATCTCCTTGTTTGCTTCTCCAATAAGATGATCAATTTGGCCTTCAGTTTTTACAATTTCAACAGGAGGGTCGAGTAACCCTGTTGGTCTAATAATTTGTTCTGCAGTAATTCCACCGGCTTGCTGTTTTTCATATTCGGCCGGAGTAGCAGAAACAAATACAATTTGATTAATTCTTTCTTCGAATTCTTCAAATCTTAAAGGTCTATTATCAAGTGCAGATGGAAGTCTAAAACCGTAATCAACAAGTGAAGTTTTTCTTGCTTTATCTCCATTAGCCATTGCATGAAGCTGTGGAAGCATAACATGGCTTTCATCAACAAAGATCAAAAAATCTTTTGGGAAATAATCAAGCAGAGTATATGGAGAAGCCCCTGGAGGGTTACCAACAAGATGTCTTGAGTAGTTTTCAATACCCTTGCAGTTTCCAATTTCTCTTAGCATCTCTAAATCGTAACGAGTTCTTTGTGAAAGCCTTTGCGCTTCAAGAAGTTTTCCCTGCGCATTAAGTTCGGCAAGCCTTTCGTTCAATTCTTCTTCAATGCTAATTAAAGCTTTTTCCATGCCATCTTTTGATGTAGTGTAATGACTTGCAGGGAAAATAGAAATATGATTACGCTTTGCAATAACTTCGCCTGTTATTGGATCAAGCTCTTTAATTGAGTCAATCTCATCACCAAAGAGTTCGATTCTTACCGCTCTATCCATTCCCTGAGGAATAATATCTATGATGTCTCCGCGAACTCTAAATGTACCGCGATCGAAACCTAAATCATTTCTCGCATATTGAATTTCGGTTAATTCACGAAGAAGGTTATCTCTAGTCCAGTTTTGCCCTGGTCTTAAAGAAATCATTTGCCCTTCGTATTCTGCAGGGTCGCCCATACCATAAATACAAGAAACCGAAGCAACAATAATTACATCATTTCTTTCTGCTAATGCAGCTGTTGCCGAATAACGAAGTCTTTCAATTTCAGAATTTATGTCTGAATCTTTTTCTATATATGTATCAGTAGAAGGAACATAGGCTTCTGGCTGATAATAATCATAGTAAGAAATAAAATATTCAACAGCATTGTTTGGGAAGAATTCTTTAAATTCACCACATAGCTGTGCTGCCAAAGTTTTGTTATGTGAAATTACAAGAGTAGGCTTTTGGATTTGCTGAATTACATTAGCCATAGTAAAAGTTTTACCACTACCGGTAACACCAAGAAGTGTGCTAGCCTTTTTTCCGGCACGAATATTAGCCACAAGCTTTTCAACTGCTTGCGGCTGGTCACCCGTCATAGAATACGGAGCCTTTAATTCAAATTTACCTTCTCTTTGAATCATTAATCGTTAATAATTTCGTACATTGTTTCTGCATCGTCTTTACCAATATGTTCAGGTGTAGAAACAACCTTTACTTTCATTTTTGAATTGCCAAATACAATTTCAATAACATCGCCAGGCTTTACCTGTGCACCAGGTTTAGATGCTTTTCCATTAAGAAAAATTCTATCTTGCTCTGCAGCATCGTGTGCCACTGTACGTCTTTTTATTAATCTTGATACTTTTAAATATTTGTCTATTCTCATAACTTATATTATAACATACGAACGTTTGTTCGCATAGAGGCTAAAATAAAAGCATAGCTATTTGCTATGCTTAAATTTTTTATTTTGCTGCATTAACAGCATCTTTCAAAGCTTTGCCAGCCTTAAATACTGGAGCCTTGCTTGCCGGAATAAAGACTTCTTCTGTTGGCTTCTTAGGATTACGCCCCATTCTTGACTTTCTTGCTCTAGTCTCGAATGTTCCAAAACCAATAAGTTGAACCTTACCGTTATCTTTGCAAAGCTCTTTTTCAATAGCTTTGATAAATTCATTAATTGTAGTTTCTGTATCCTTTTTTGAGAATCCGGTTCTTTCAGCAACTGCTGTTACGATTTCAGCTTTATTCATAGTCGCTTCCTCCTTATCAAACAATTTTTTGTAATATTACTAACCATTATGGAACAACAGAAACTACTTGTCAATGCTAAATTTTCTTATTATTTTTGCAATAGATTTGCCCTTTGGAAGGCCTTCAATCTCTTCTAAAGTAATAGTTCCAATGGCAAGTGCAACAACAACATATACTAATGCGCCAAGCCCGATTGATATAACACATGAGATTGCATTGCCAAAATGGCCTCTCGCAAACTTATATGCGAAATATGCAATAGCACCCATTGTTGCAGAAGCAACTACAGGCTTAACAACCGTAAGCTTAAAGTCGAATTTTGTGCCGGTATACTTAATTACACCTATAAAATCTAATATAGCTGCTACTGCGTATGCTGTTAATGTTCCGAATGCAGCGCCTTTAACATTAAGGCTTGGAATACCTGTAAGAATAAATGTTACAGCAACTTTTGCCACAGCGCCAATTGCCAAGTTAATTACCGGAACCATCTGCTTGCCAACCCCTTGCAAAACACCTGTAAGGGCATGTGTTAAGCCTAAGAATATAACACTTATTGCCAAAATTGCTAAACATGGAGCAGCATTGATTGCGCTTTCCTTTTGACCTGGATAAAGTAAAAGAAGAATTGGCTCTGATAATACTCCCATACCTACTGCGCAAGGAATAGCAATAATCATAGCATATCTAATTCCAAGCTTAATGCTATCTTGCATAAAATCTGTTTCATTCTTTTTAAATGAAGCAGCTACAAGAGGAACCATACTAATTGCAACAGCTCTTGTTAACACCTGAGGGAAGTTAATAAGCGGCTGAGCGAATCCAGTAAGTTCACCATATAATGAATTGGCAATATCAGCAGAATAACCAATGGCCATTAATCTCTTTTCTACTACCACCATATCAATTGCATTCATTACAGGAAGAACTGCAGAACCCAATGTGATAGGTATAGCAATAATGAGAATCTCTATAAGTATTGATTTCATGCTTGCAATACTTGTTTCTGTTGATACAAGCATTTCTGAATTTATTTCTTTTTTATGTCTTAAGAAAATAATAGCAACGCCAATAAATCCAAAGATTCCGCCGGCAGTTGCACCAAAGGATGCACCTGCAGCTGCAAATTCTACACCTTTTGGAAGCAATATTATTGCGAGGCCTAAGCCAACAATTACTCTAAAGACTTGTTCTACAACCTGAGAAACAGCAGTTGGATTCATGTCTTGTCTGCCCTGGAAGAACCCTCTATATGCAGACATAAGCGGGCAGAATAACAATGCCGGAGCAATGGCAAGCATACTGTAAACTGCTTTTGGAGTACTTAAATAAGTACCTGTTATCCAATCAGAGGCTAATAGCAAACCGACTGATGTCACTAAGCCTGTACCAAGCAGCAGATAAAATGATGCTCTAAAAACTCTGTAAGCTTCTTTTGGTTTATTAAGAGCATTTCTTTCAGCAACAAGCCTTGCAATAGCTGTAGGGATACCTGCAGTTGCCCATGTTAAGAACAAATTATAAATAGGATAGGCTTTTTGATAATAGCCCATTCCTGTTGCACCAATAATATTGCCAAGAGGAATTCTGAATGCAGCGCCTAAGACTTTAATTAATAGACCTGCCAAGGCAAGTATTACGGTCCCACCTATAAACTTTTTACTTTTACTTTTAACGTCATCCATAAATTATATTATACCATTAAATCCAGTATATTGAGCGCTTCTTGTGCAGCCGGGGCATCTTTTAATACAAGATTAAACTTCGGATAGACTCCGCCATAAATAGTAAGTCTAAGATTATATTTATCAAGTAATTTCTTTATAATTTCAGGGCTAAATGAGTTTTCTTTATCGAAGATGAAAACAAGCTCATCACGCTGAAGTACAAGCTTAGAGATACCAAATTTGCTAGCCTTATTATGAATAAGAGCAATATCAAGCAAATTAATTACTTCATTTGGAATATCACCAAATCGATCAATAAGTTCATCAGTAATTTCCATTCTATCGTCAATAGAAGTAATGCCAGAGATTCTCTTATACATATCAAGCCTAATCATTTCATCAGAAATATATTCTTCTGGAATATAGGCACTAGCGTTAAGGAATACTTCAGTATCGACTTCAATTTCTTTTTTAAGAATAATGCCCTCTTTTTCAGCCTTAAGCTCTCTTACAGCTTCATCAACAAGCTTGCAGTAAAGTTCGTAACCAACAGCAAGCATGTGTCCCGATTGTTCTACACCCAGTACATTTCCGGCACCACGAATTTCCAAATCTCGCATGGCAATTCTAAAGCCAGAGCCAAATTCGGTAAACTCTTTTATTGCTTTAAGTCTCTTTTCAGCGATCTCGCTAATTTGTTTATTTCTCTTATATGTTAAATATGCATATGCGATGCGATTAGTTCTTCCGACTCTTCCACGAAGCTGATATAACTGTGACAATCCAAACTTGTCTGCATCAATTACTATTAATGTATTTACATTTGGAATATCTAATCCAGATTCAATAATAGTTGTCGCTACAAGAACCTGATATTTACCTTCCGAGAAATCCATCATCACATCTTCAAGTGATGCTTCATTCATCTGACCATGTCCAACGACAAAACTTGCTTCTGGAACAAGCTCTGATAATTCCTTAGCCAAGGTTTGGATACCACGCACTCTATTATATACAACGTATACCTGGCCACCGCGAGCAATTTCTCTTCTAATTGCATCAGCGATTAAGTTCTCATTTTCTTCTACAACATATGTCTGCACCGGGAATCTGTCTTCCGGAGGCTCGGCAATTAAAGACATATCTCTTATTCCGGTAAGTGACATATGCAAAGTTCTTGGAATAGGAGTTGCAGAAAGAGTTAAAACATCAACATTAGTTTTTAAATTCTTAATACGCTCTTTATGTTCAACCCCAAAACGCTGTTCTTCGTCAATAACAAGAAGCCCTAAATCTTTAAACTTTACATCTTTTGATAAAAGCCTGTGGGTTCCAATAAGTAAGTCGACTTCTCCAGATTCAACTTTCTCTATAATGGCATCTTGCTGCTTTGCAGTTCTAAACCTGCTAAGCATTTCCACATTAAATGGATATTCAGAAAGTCTATTAATAAAAGTATGATAATGCTGATTTGCAAGTACTGTTGTTGGTACTAATATCGCTGCCTGCTTGCCCTGCTCTAAACATTTAAAAATTGCACGTGCAGCAACTTCTGTTTTACCATAGCCAACATCTCCGCAAAGAAGTCTATCCATTGCGACATCAGATTGCATATCAGCTTTTATTTCTTCAGTAGCTTTTAACTGATCATCTGTTTCTTCATATGGGAATTTTTCTTCGAATTCTTTTTGCCAAGTTGAATCAGGGCCAAACTTAAAGCCCTTATTTACTTTTCGCTCAGCAGCAGCTTTAAGGAAATCTTCTGCCATTTCCTTAATTGCAGCACGAACTCTTTCTTTAGTTTTGTTCCAATCACCGCTTGAAAGCTTGTTTACCCTTGGCGCAACTGCATCACTACCAACATATTTTTGTAGTGATCCCATTTGATCTACAGGAACATACAATACGTCGTTTCCGGCATATTCAATTCTAAGATAATCTTTTGTTAAGCCATTCGCAGTCATCTTTTGAACGCCAACAAAACGTCCAACACCATGAGCTTCATGTACGATATAATCGCCCTGCTTAATATCGGTGAATGTCTTTATTTCTTTTCCTTTTGCCTTTACGCGTCTTCTACGTTTTTTGGAATAAGGGAAAATTTCATTATCACTTAAAAAAAGTTTCTTCTCTTCTGGATATTCTACTCCAGAAACAAGAGTCCCATCTTTAAGCACTATAGATTCAATTTTTTCTCCGGCAAGAAAATCTCTAAGATTAATTAATCTATCTGCAGAAGAGCATGCGATAGTAATCTCATAACCCTTCTTAATATAGCTTCTTAAATCGGCGGCAAAGATATCCATGTGCCCGCCATAAATTGGAGCTTGCTTAGTTTCAATGTAAAGATCTGCGCCATCTACACCCAAAGGATAAAAATAGTAATCTGCTTTTGGAAGCTGAACATCTTCATCCATTCTATCGGGGTCATCTATTAAAATCTTTCCACCATCTGCAAGATAATCCCAAAGATATGCATCACCATCAGCAACATCTGCAGGGCCAATTAAAACGGAATCAATGTTTTTAACTGATCTTTGAGTGAATGGATCGTAAATTCTTATAGCATCAACATCCCTATCGAAAAATTCAATTCTTACAGGATAGTCAAAACCAACCGCATAAATATCAAATATGTCGCCCCTAAACGCAAACTGCCCAGAAGCTTCGCAAAGATCTTCACGAACATAACCCATATTTACAAGTTTGGAAATAAGATCATCACGTTCTATAGAAGAACCAACTTTTAGTTCGACCTGGTCTTTTGTAAAGTCAGCAATGGTTGGAAGCGGTTTTACTGCAGACAAAACAGGAGCAACAACAATTAGATCGTTGCCCGAATTCATTGCCGTTAATACTTTTAATCTTTCAAAAGTATTAGCTTTACTCTTTGCATCATATTTAAAGTCTTCGCTGATTACATCAGGAAAAACTAAAACAGGTTTAGACGCAAAAAAGGACAGGTCTAAAGCTATGCGCTCGGCCCTTGCAGGGCTTGCCGCAATAATTAATTCCTGTCCAGAGATATTACTAGCAAAGCGTGCTATTCGATTTTCTGAAATTCCGCTTACTATCATTTATGATTATGTTTTTGCATAGCTTCGTTTAAACCTTTTTCAACTATGCAAATTGCAGCATCTGCTGCTTCTTTAATAGTTTCAGTTAAAATCTTCTGGTCTTCACTTGGCACTTTGCTAATAACAAACTTGTCAAGTGGAATAACCCCATGATCACCTAAACCAACTCTTATTCTAATAAAATTATCATATTGGAGTTGATAAATAACAGATTTCATTCCATTATGACTACCACTGCTTCCACTTGGCCTAATGCGCAATGCCCCAAGAGGAATATCAATATCATCATAAATAACAATAAGATGATCTGGTGTTTCTTTATAAAAATCCATTATTGGGCGCAGGGATTCCCCAGATAAGTTCATAAAAGTTTGAGGCTTAACAAGCACAACTTTTTCTGAACCAATCTTTCCTTCACCAATTAATGCCTTAAATTTTAATTTTGTAATTTGAATTCCTAAAAGCGACGAAAGCACATCAAGGGTTTTAAAGCCCATGTTGTGCCTTGTGTCTTCGTACTGCTTTCCAGGATTCCCTAAACCGCAGATAATATACATTTTTAGTCGTGGTTGTAAAGAACGCTTACAGATTCGTTGTTAATAATTCTTCTCATTGCTTCTGCAAGAAGTGGAGCAACTGATAAAATTGTAATCTTATCAATTTGCTTTTCCTTTGGCAGAGGCATTGTATTAAGAAGAACCATTTCTTTAATTGAAGAATTCTGAATTCTTTCAATTGCAGGGCCTGAGAGAACAGGATGTGTAGCACATGCATATACTTCAGTTGCACCGAACTGTGTTAATGCATTTGCTGCATTTGTAATTGTTCCTGCTGTATCAATCATATCATCAACTAAAAGACAAGTCTTACCGTTAACATCACCAATGATATTCATAACTTCAGATACATTTGCCTTTGGACGACGTTTATCAATAATTGCAATTGGGCAATTAAAGTAATGCGCAAAGTTTCTAGCTCTTGTAACACTACCATGATCTGGTGATACAATAACAAGATCTTTAGCAGCAAAATTCTTTTCTAAGAAATATTTTGCAAGAACAGGCATTCCCTCTAAGTGGTTAACAGGAATATTAAAGTAACCCTGAATCTGTGGAGCATGTAAGTCGATTGTCATTACATCAGCTGCACCAGCGACTCCAATAATGTCGGCAACAAGTTTTGATGAAATTGGATCTCTTGGCTTTGCTTTTCTGTCTTGACGTGCATATCCGTAATATGGAATAACTGCATTAATCTTTCCTGCTGAAGCTCTCTTCATTGCATCAATCATAATACAAAGTTCCATAAGATTGTCATTAACAGGATCGCAAGTTGGTTGGATAACGTAAACATCTCTGCCTCTAACTGTTTCTGAGATGTTTACAGAAGTTTCCCCATCGCTGAATTTTCCTAGGCTGCACTTCCCTACTGGGATACCAAGTATTTCAGAAATCTCTTGAGCAAGTTCAGGATGCGCGGATCCTGAGAAAATCATAATGTTCGACTTGTCAGCCATTTTAATTTGTCCTTTCGCTATTCACTAATAAGTTCATTATATTTCGCAAAGATAGCATCGCTAATCTTTGTTCGGGTCTGAAGATTGAGAGGATGTGCTATATCTTTATACTCTTCGCCAACTCTTTTGCTTGGCATAGCAATGAAGAGACCATTTTCACCTTCGACAATTTTGATGTCATGTACAACAAATTCTTCATCGAAAGTAATTGATGCAACGGCTTTCATTTTGCCACCGTTGTCTAACATACGGATTCTAACATCTGTAATCTGCATAATAACTAACCAGCCTTTCGCCAGTAAAAATAAAAATAGTTTCTATTATGCCGTTTTGTAATGTATACAATTATTATACAGTTATTGTTATGATATTACAATAAAAATGTGTCTGGGTTTATGGCAATGTCACAAATTCCCTCTGACAATTTTATTGAATTTACACTAAGTAAAGGGAAATATTCCATCTTTTTTTTAGGTTTTGCCCCATCTATTGCCAAAACTACCCCAGCAGCTAATGCTTCACTGTCAAATTCCGCAAGAATATCGCAAAGACCGTTTATAGAGCCCCCACCTCTAATGAAGTCATCTATAATTACAGCTTTTGACCCAGATCTAATTGCTCTCTTAGAAAGAGACATCTTTTGTATTCTATCTGAAGACCCAGATAGATAGTTGATTGAAACAGTTGAACCATCAGAAACCTTAGATTCACGTCTTACTACTACAAGAGGCAAACCCAAAATCTGAGCAGTATATTCTGCAACAGCTATTCCTTTTGTTTCAACAGTAATAACTAAATCTGCATTTAAATGTTCAAAACGTTTTGCAAATACTCTTCCCGCCCCTTCAGCAAACTTAGGGTCGAAGAGAACATCAGATGTATAAATGAAACCCGAGCCTAAAGCTCTATCAGATTCAGTAAAACGAGATTGAGCATATTCCATAAAGCTAAGAATTTCTCCTTTAGAGATTTCTGGAATATACTTTACCCCGCCCTTAGCCCCGATGTTTGTTACTATCGTGCCAGCTTCTTTGTATTCGATTGCTTCTTTAATTACTTTAAGGTCTTCACTAATGCTTGATTTTGCACAATCAAATTTTTCAGCAAAGTAGCTGAGCGGAAAATCTGTATTCGGATGTGACATGAGTTCTTGCATCATAATGCAAACTCTTACTGAACGTTTCAATTATTTATCCTTCTCTAAAATCAAATCGCCAATTTTATAAATGTCACCAGCGCCCATAGTAATTACTATGTCGCCTTCATCTGCATTGTTAGTTACAAAATCTGAAATTGAATTAAAGTCTGGCATAAAGTAAACTTCTTTTTCCGGATGCTTCTTTTTAATTTCTTCTTGAAGCTTCTTTGCAGATATTTTATAAATATTCTTTTCTCTTGCAGCATATATTTCTGCAAGCACAAGTTTATCAGCATCATTAAACGCATCAGCGAACTGATCGAATAAAGCAATTGTTCTTGTATATGTATGTGGTTGGAATAAACACCAAATGCTCTTATGAGGAACATTCTGTGCAGCAGCAAGAGTTGCCTTAATTTCTGTTGGATGATGAGCATAGTCATCAATAATAGTTAAGCCATTCTTAGTCTTTCCAACGATGTCGAATCTTCTTTGAGTTCCGGTAAAAGTTTCTAAAGTCTTTTTAACAATTTCAATATCTACGCCTAACACAACGCAGGCTGCAGTTGCAGCTAAGCTATTTGACACATTATGTTCACCAGGAACAGATAATTGGATATTTGTTTTTAAAATTCCACGCTCGTAAAGATCAAAGCTTGGGCATCCAAGTTCATTGAACTTTATATTCTTAGCATAGAAATCACTTGTTTCATTAAATCCAAATTTAATTACATTGCAATCAAGATTTTCTGTAACTGAATTTACAAAAGGATTAGAGTCGTAAGCAATTACAAAACCATCCTTTGGAACCCTACTTGCAAACTCACTAAATGATTTTGCAATATGGTCAATGTCTTTAAAGTAATCAAGATGGTCGGAATCAATATTAAGAATTACTTCCATCCAAGGATTAAGTGAAAGGAAGCTATCCATATATTCGCAAGCTTCTGTTACGAAATAATCACTATCTCCAACCTTGTAGTTACTTTTATACTTATCAAGGATTCCCCCAACAAGAATTGTCGGTGATAATTGCGCCTCTTCTAAAATAAGAGAAATCATTGAAGTTGTTGTTGTCTTGCCATGTGTCCCGGAAATAGCAATTGATGTCTTATAATCTGACATTAATGCGCCTAAAGCTTCGGCCCTTGTTATACAAGGAATACCATTAGCTTTCGCAGCTACCAGCTCGGGATTTTCCATAGAAACAGCATTGGAATATACAAGCAAATCTGCACCATCAATATTACTTGCTGCATGCTCAAAGAAAATCTTTGCGCCGCATGAAATAAGCTGATCTGTTACAGTGCTTTCCTTCATATCAGAGCCTGTTACAATATACCCACGAGACAGGAAAATCTCTGCTACAGCAGAAAGACCTATGCCGCCTATTCCTATGCAATGAACATGTTTATAATTCTTTAAATCCATAGAGTTTTTACCTAGGCATTCATAGCCTTATCAATTCTTCTTGCAACCATTTCTTGGCCCATGATTTGCTGAATAGTCCAAAGATCAGGGCTATTTGTTCTTCCTGTAATTGCGACACGAATTACTGTTGATACGTGCCCAACATGACCCTTAAACTGATCTGGATTTTTTTTATAATCTTTTGGTTTTTCTGCATAACCAAGTTCTACAGCAATAGCTTTAAGCTTTGCAAACCATGCACTATTGTCATCACTTGGATCATAACTTGCTTTATATTTTTCTAAGATAGTCTTAAGATCTGCCTTACACTCTTCTGGCATTTCGTTTTCATAAACGAATTCGTCATCGAAGAAGTAACTAATGAACTTCATAATCTGTTCGGCATATACTAAGTCTTTTCTTGGCTTTTCTCCGCCACGGTCGATATCAAAAATCTTTAAATAAAGATCTTTGTTTGCCATCATATTAGCAGCTTTTTCTTCGTTATATTCTTTCGCCCATCCTAAACAGAAGTCATAAATTTCTTCTGCAGATTTCTTAGCAAGAACATCTTTTGAAACATCGTTCAATTTGTTTAAGTCGAACATTGTTCCTGAATTACTCATCTTGCTTGGTGAAAATTCGAATTCATTATAATCTGCATATGGATTTGCAATTCTCCATTCTTCGTAATCGGAATTAAGAATTGTCATTAAGTATTCACGAACTGCTTCTGGGAAATAACCCATCTGCTTATAATATGAAAGACCAAGTTCAGGGTCTTTTCTCTTAGAGAGCTTTCTCTTTTGTCCTGTTTCTTCGTCGATTTTCATAAGAACTGTATTATGACAGAATACAGGATACTCCCAACCCATAGCATCAAAAAGTTGAACGTGAATTGGAAGTGATGATAACCATTCCTCACCACGAACAACATGTGTTGTACGCATAAAGTGATCGTCAACTACATGTGCAAAGTGATAAGTTGGAAGACCAATTTGTTTTAAGATAACTACATCTTGAACATTTTCCGGCATAGAGAGCTTTCCTCTAATGCCATCAATTACTTCAAAGTATTTTGAAGGATCACCTTCAGATCTAAATCTCATTACAGGAACTTCACCTGCATCAAGATGCTTCTTTACTTCTTCAATTGAAGCATCTCTATATTTAGCATACTTTCCGTAGATTCCAGGGTTTTCTTTTCTTGATTCCTGGTCTTTACGAATAGCCTCAATTTCTTCTTCGCTCATAAAGCAAGGGTAAGCCTTACCTTGTTCGACGAGGTACTTAACGCAAGCCTTATATATTTCACTACGATGACTCTGCCAGTATGGGCCATAGTCTCCAATTGCTGAAGTTTCGTCTTCACCCATAGCACCTTCATCGAACTTAATACCAAAATATCCAAGAGTATCGATAAGTACTGGAATAGCGCCTTCAACTTCACGCTTATCATCGGTATCTTCTATACGCAAATAGCAGACCCCGTTTGTTGTATGAGCCATTCTTTCATCTGCCATAGCACCATATAAATTACCAAGATGAATAAATCCTGTTGGAGATGGTGCCATTCTTGTTACTCTTGCACCCTCTGGAAGATTTCTCTTTGGAAAGATTTGTTCGTAATCTGCCGGAGTTTTTGTTATTTCAGGGAATAAAATCTGTGCTAATTCTTTATAATCCATTTTTAAACCTCTTATTTGTTTCCACTATCCTTAATATTCTACCACAATTTAGGCAAGGAATTAAGGACATTGTGCACGTGAAACGTTGGTAAAATATGGCATATTAATAACCTTGCAAAAGCACTAAAATCACTATATAATCATTAAGTGCATATAAATATGGCTCCATGGTCAAGCGGTTTAAGACGTCGCCCTCTCAAGGCGGAATCACGGGTTCGATTCCCGTTGGGGCTACCAAAAAAAGTCGGCAAAAGCCGACTTTATTTTTTTACAGCACCATATTTCTTAGATTTTCTTTAGTTTGAAGGCCAACCTGAATATTCATAATTTGCCCTCTGCTAAAGACCATAACTGTTGGAACACTTAAAATTCCATAGCGAGCAGTAATCTTTGGAGCTTTATCAACATCAATCTTACAAACCTTAACATAGTCAAATTCTTCTGCAATCTCTTCAATAAGAGGAGCCTGGAGTTGACAAGGACCGCACCATGTTGCATAAAAATCTACAAGAACTACTGGTTGCTCTGATAATTTCACTTCTTTTGTGAAGTTCTTATCATCTAATTCTAATACTTTTGACATACTATTTCTTCCATAAACCATGAAGGTTGCAATAAGCATATGCTGCTACAACTTCATTTCCATCAACTAATGCGAATGTTGCCTTTGGTTCTTCGCCAGGCTTAAGTTCTACTCTTTGGTTGCCATTCTTTGTTTCTAAAAGAATCCATTCAATATAATGTTCTTCTGCCATTGGATGTGTAACACTACCAACTGAAACTGTAACAATATTTCCATTCTGTTCAATTACTGGAACATGCTTTTCTACAGCTGCATCAGTTGTATTAGCCTTGATAATTGTCATAGGCTGGCCACAGCATGCTACCATTTCACATTTACTTGGTTTAACTACTGCGAGTATCTTTCCGCATTTTTCGCATTTGTAAAATTCCATAATCGTCCTCCTATTTAAAAGTAATTTTTCCGTCTCGCATTTCAGCAATTACTGCAAGACTTTGAACTTTTATACCTATATTACGCATTCTTTCTGCGCCACCTTGATGTTCCTTTTCAATAGCAGCTGTAAAACCAACAACGGTTCCACCAGCCTGCTTTACAAGATCGCATAAAGCCATACCAGCTTCCCCCTTTGCAAGGAAGTCATCAATAATTAATACTCTATCATCTTTGTTTAAGAAATCTTTTGAAACTCTTAAGATTGAACTTGTACCTTTAGTAAAAGAAATCGCTTCTGCACAATAAGAATCATCTATCATTGTACTTGGTTTAGTTTTCTTTGCAAATACAACTGGTAAATATCCCATAGCACGTGATGCTGCAACTGCAATTGCAATTCCACTTGCTTCAACAGTTAAAATCTTATTTGGCTTATCTTCGGCAAAAATTCTGTTTATTTCTTCTCCAATATCATCAAGAAGCTTAACGTCAAGCTGATGATTTAAAAACATATCTACTTTTAAGATATCATCACCAATACATTTACCTGTGTTTAAGATTTTCTCTTCTAAAAGTTTCATTATAGTTTCCTCGTTTTCAATCTTAACGCATTACTTACTACAAACACTGATGAACAAGCCATCGCAAGCCCACCAATCATTGGGCTAAGCAAAATACCAAAGCTTGGATATAAAGCCCCAAACGCGATAGGAATTCCTATGCAATTATAGAAAAATGCCCAAAAGAGATTTTGCTTTATATGCCTCATAGTATATTTGCTAAGCCTAATAGCTTTTGCAACATCTCTTGGATCAGATTTCATCAAAACAATATCTGCAGATTCTATTGCTACATCTGTACCAGAACCAATCGCAATACCAACATTTGCTGCTGTTAAAGCCGGTGCGTCATTAATTCCATCACCAACCATCATAACACTGCGGCCAAGATTTTGCAGTTTTTCTATTTCAGCATTCTTACCATCTGGCAAAACTCCTGAGATTGTGGTTTTAATACCAATTTCTTTAGCAATACTTTCAGCAAATTCTTTTTTATCGCCAGAAAGCATAATAACTTCCAAACCAAGCGCTTCTAATGTGCTAACCGCTTCTTTTGCTTCTGGCCTAATTTTATCTTCGCTTGTATCAACACCAGCTTCATTTTCTTTGATGATTCCGCATGTTAATGTTCCGGTTTTATCAAAAACAACAGTATCAATTTCTGCAGCTCTTTGCAGAGCTTCTCCGCTTTTAATCAAAATGCCGCATCCGGCGCCCATGCCTGTCCCAACTATAATTGCAGTTGGAGTTGCAAGCCCCAGCGCACAAGGGCAAGCGATAACTAATACACATGTAAAAATCTTTAGAACAAAACTTACTGGTTGCCCTATTATCGCCCACACTATTGCAGAAATTAAAGCTATTCCAATTACTGTCGGGACAAATACAGCAGCAATCTTATCAGCCAAGCTTGCTATCGGAGCCTTCTTTGTTTGAGCATCCTCAACAAGCTTTATTATTTGTGAAAGTACAGTATCGCTACCAACCTTAGTGATTTTTACAAACAAATCTGATTTAAGATTTATGCTGCCGCCAACAACGTTGTCGCCTTCAGATTTTTCTACAGCACGAGATTCACCTGTAAGCATCGACTCATCGACAGAAGAACTACCATCAATAATAATTCCGTCCATCGGAAAAGCCATGCCTTTTTTTACAAAGACTAAATCTCCAACCTCTAAATCTTCAGCTGCTACTTCAACCTTCGCACCGTTTTCAAGCCTTATAGCTTTTGCTGGGGCTAAATCAAGCAGAGCATTGATTGCGCCAAGAGTTTTCTTTTTACTTGATGCCTCCATATGTTTGCCAAGCATAATCAAAGCAAGAACAACAGCGCAAGATTCAAAATAATACTCATGTTTTCCTGCAATAAGATTTATGGTGCTATATATGAATGATACACTGCAAGAAATTGCGACAAGTGAATCCATATTGGCAACGCCATGAAACAGTGCTTTGTATCCAGAAATAAAATATTTCTTTCCTATTAGCATCACAGCAATTGCAAGAAGCATTTGCAAAACTGGCATGCTTGAGAATTTAAAATACATACTTCCCATTGAAATACAAAACTCAATTGCAGCAAGTATTAATGCCAAAACAATGTTTGGTTCTTTTTCTTCTATTTTTGCCTCTGCTAAATCGTGAAGCCCATATCCAATAGATTTTACTTTTGAAAAAAGAAAATCTTTACTTAGCAGCGTTTCATCGTATGTAATTGTAAGTCTTTCAGTTGTAAGATTAACATTTGCCTCGGCAACACCTTCAAGTGATCTGCAAAGTCTTTCAACATTTGCACTGCAGGCTGCACAAGACATACCGCTAACTCTAAAGTTCTCTGTCTTCATCTTCTTGCTGCTTTTCTTTTTCAGCAGCTTCTTCTTTATCTTTCTTTATACCTTGCATAACAGTTGCAATCATTACCCCTATGCATGCAGCCATTACAGCAAAACTTGGTCCCTTTTTAGCATAAGTAGTGCTACTTCTTCTTTTTGCCGGAGCCAAAACTTTTTCTTTTTTCATAGATCTTCCTCCTTATTTAATCTTTGATGCTATTTCAGCAATCTTCATAAATCTGTGATTTAGCCCTGATTTTGTTAATTCAGGGTCAAACTCTTTTGCCAGTTCAGCAAGCCCCAAGGCTGGAAATTCCAATCTCTTCTTTGCTGTTTCATACAACTTATCTGGCAAAGTTTCTAATCCCTTAACTTTATCAATTTTATTTATATCAGCAATCTGCTTTTGTGCAGCACATACTGTTTTATCAATATTAGCCGCAGTGCAATTACTAATTCTATTAACTTTATTTTTAATGTCCTTTGTAACCATAACATCTTGGAACTTAAAGTATTGATTAGATGCCCCAATAATGTTAAGAAAGTCTGATACTTGTTCGCCTTCTTTAATATATACAACAAATCTGTTCTTTCTTATTGTATACTTTGATTTTAACCCAAAGCTGTTTATTAGTTTTGCAACTTCTTTTGCCTGAGCTTCTTCACTGCAAGGAACTTCAATATGATAAGCCTTTGCAGGGTCTGTTACAGACCCACTTGCAAGAAATATTCCCCTAAGAGCAGCCTTCTTGTCACATCTTTTCTTAATAATATCTGATGCAATCCAAGAATCAAAATAGTTACTTCCTTCTTTTACGCCAAGCATACCTACTTCTCTTAATATTTGTTCTGCATTCATTTCTGAAGTAATATCAAGAATATAAGTTTGTTTTTTTGTAATGGCTTTCGGTTCGCCTATTGACAAGGCTGTCTTAGCACCAAAATATTCTTTTACCAAAGTTATAAATAGTCTTGCTACTGCAGGGCTATCAATATATACTCTAATGCCAAGTTTTCCACCCTTTAAACTGATACTACCAGCAAAGCGAAGAAAGCCTGCAATTTCAGCAAGCTGACAACACTTTTTATCAGGAACAATTTTGGATAATTCTAATTTTGTATCAGACGTAAATGACATTATTTCAAATCTCTGTGAATAAGAACAACATTCTTACCCATAGCCTTAAAATTATTTGCAAGTTCAATAGCGATAGCTACACTTCTATGCTGGCCACCAGTGCAGCCAACACCAATTACTAAATTATATTTTCCTTCGCGAACATAAGAAGGAATAATATCAGCAACAATACCTGTTACTCTTGCGACAAAATCTCTTGCCTCAATTGATTTAAAAACATAATCTTTAACCTTTTTATTTTTACCGGTAAGCTTCTTTAAGCTTGGAACATAAAAAGGATTTGGTAAAAATCTTGCATCAAGAACCCAATCTGCATCAACAAGAATACCATGCTTATAGCCAAACGATTCTACTGTAATGGTGAAGCTATCTTTTTCGATTCCCGGAATCAGCAAATCTGAAAGTTCGGCATTAAGATCGGCGCTTTTCATTGTTGATGTATCAATAACAAAATCTGCCTGCTTTCTTAATGTCTGTAAAAGCTTTCTTTCTGTTTTAATATCTTCTGCAAGAGAACCACCATCTGATAATGGATGGCTTCTTCTTGTTTCTTTATATCTTTTAATAAGAACTGTATCACTTGCCTCAAGGAACATAATTCTATAATTAATTCCTTGTTTCTTCATATCTGAAAGACAAGATTTTAAATCAGTAAAAAATTCTTTACTGCGAATATCAACTACAAATGCTGCCTTATCAATGTCTGTATGGCTTGTTTCAACAAGTTTCACAAAATCATCAAGTAATGCTGGGGGCATGTTATCAATGCAATAATAACCAAGGTCTTCTACACAATGAATTGCCTGAGACTTTCCAGCCCCTGATAAACCTGTAATGATTAATAATTCCATAAATTAATTATCCTTTCAAATGGAAGCCCTACAGTATTTGCACGATTAAGTGCAACCTCAAAAGTGCCAACATTTTGTGGCAAATGTGCATCGCTGCTAATAACAAAATCGACATCATATTTAGCAGCAATTTCTAAATTTGCAACTGATAGACCATTATGATGATTATTGATTTCCATAATAGTCTTTGTATCTTCGCAGGCTTTTGACACAGCATCCATATCAACTAAAATTTTGTCACCAGGATGTGTTAGTACCTTAATATCATTTTCGTATAAAGCCTTAACAACAACATCTGTATTAAATGTTTTATTTGAAAACAATTTGCAATAGCCACCAATGCATACACCTATTGCCTTCATCGGTTTTTCGCCAAGTACTCCGTAGTGATATCCGGCAATAATGTAGTCAAAATCTTTTTGCTCTTCTTTCGATATATCAAGCATACCCGAAGCATTTATTATGTTTGCCTCAACCGATAATTGCACATCGACATCGGGAAATTTATCTTTCGCAAGCTCAATATCATGTCTCATGTTTGGAATATCTTCTTTTTTTATTCCATAAAAGATATGTCCATAGCCGTGATCAGCAATGCCTATCATTTTTAGGCCTTTTGCATTTGCTTCAGATACATTATCCAGTATGCTTCCCTTGCCGTGAGAATATGTTGTATGCGTATGTAAATCATACTTAAGTTTATAAGCCAATGATTTGAACCTCCGGCTCGAGCATTACACCAAACTTATCCATTACTGTTTCTTGAATAATCTTCATAAGATCAATAATATCTTCTGGGCTGGCATTATCTTTATTAATAATAAACCCAGCATGAAGATCTGAAACTTGTGCTCCACCAACTTGAAGCCCTTTTAGGCCAGCATCTTCGATGAGTTTTCCTGCAAAATGGCCTTCAGGTCTTTTGAAGAAACTCCCGGCAGATGGATACTGCAGAGGCTGCTTAGTTGTTCTTTGTTTTGTTAAATCTGCAATACGTGCTTCAATTTCATTTGGATCGTCACGGTAAAGCTCAAAATCTGCAGACAAAACCACTTCATGATTTTCCATAAAGATGCTATGTCTATACCAGAATTCACATTCATCGGCTTTTCTTACATGAATCTTTCCATTTTCGTCGATTGATGTTACAGTTTTTAAAACCTTAGACATTTCTCCGCCATAAGCACCAGCATTCATAAAGATGGCTCCGCCAAGAGACCCCGGGATACCAGATGCAAATTCCAAACCTGCAAGGCCTTGCTTTGCAGCATCTTTAGAAATTTTAGAAATGTTTTCAGATTTTAATTTAATTACAACACCATGGTAATCACCGGCAAACAAAACATTACTGCCATTACCAAGAACCATGTATGGAAGGTTTTCCTTTTTTGCGAAAGCAATAGCCTCAACTATCTCAGCTTCACTTTCTGGAATTAAAAGAAAATCTGCGTTCTTTCCGGTTTTAAAACTTGTATACTCTGCCATGCAGCAATTCTTTTTTACTATCATTATCTCTCTCTTGACTCGAACCCGAATACTAACACTGAATCTAATCTATTAAGAAGTGAGTTTTCAAACATTGTTTTAAAATCTTTTGAACCATGCTCGAAATACTCTAACATTAATTTGTCATAATCTTCGTTATCAACTGTAAAGCTTGGTAATGGGATTCCGGCTTTTAGTAGTTCATAATACATTGCTATGCAAGCAACGATAGATGTATCTTCACTAAAAGGATAAACCGTACATATTGCCTGATGCATAAAATATGCTTTAGAAACAGGATTAGAAATCGTTCTTGCCTTCTTAAAAGTAGTAACGATTTTTTCACTAACTTCGGTAAAGTGCGGAGGAATATATCCCCATTTATAAATTATTGGATTTGTTTTTCTATATTCTGCTTCTTCAAAAAGAATATTACAAAATCGAAGCAATAATTTTTCGTTCAAATCATCTTTCATTTGAACACTTGCTTGCATATCTTTAAACATAGCTTTGAAGTTATGAATAAAATTATAAGTGTTAATAGACAAATCTTGAACGATTCCCCCATTAAGCATGTCAACTAATTCGCGTTTGTCCATTTCGACCCCGCGAAGACGTAAACAAGTATAAAGAGAAAGCCAAAGATTACTATTATTTAGCCAAGCTCTATACTCTTTGTTTTCGAAATAGTTTTCATTAAAGGTTTTTAATTTTGCTTCTAACGTGTCATTCATTTCATTCTTTTGAATAATCTTTAAAACAAATATTTAAATCTACATTACCTTGAATTCCATCAACAACACCCGAACTTGTATATTGCCAAATTTGGAATTCATATGGGAAAAATGGTCTATTAAAATATTGCGCAAACCATTTATCATATTCAGTTAACTGGCTAAGGTCCATTTCATCCATATACCATCTGATTGCAGAGTAAAGCATTGGAGTATAGCCAAGTTCTTTTAATCTTTCACAAAAAGCTTTAATAATTTCTGTTCGTTCTGATTTTGACAGATTTGCAGTTCGCGCATCGAGGCTTCCGGCATCTTCAAGATCTAAAGCAACAGGATATGAAAAATCTACCCCGGCTTTTTTCATCATAGCTGCAGCATAGTTTGCTTCTTCGATAGCTTCTTCAACTGTTATTGCCTGAGTAACAAAGTATGTTCCGAGTTCTAAACCTTGTTTTGCAGCAGCGCGAGCATATTCAAAGAACTTTTTATCTTCTACTAAGCCACCTTTAGTGTAGCCGCGGTATCCGATTCGAAGCATTACAAATTTTACTCCGCTATCTTTAACTGCTTCCCAATCGTCAACAACATTATAATTTGAAAGATCTATGCCCTTAATTGACTTAAGATCTCCATCTTCATAATACTCCCATTCTGTATTTGCAATTGGGCCTGCATGACGAAGATTGTCCCAGTTATAATCAGACTGTGGCAAGCTTGTATCTACAGGGGCAAAAGCCCAGGTGCCAAGCTTTGTTTTGTAAATAATTGTATCGTCAAAAAAGCGCTGAGCAAATTCCCACATACCAACGCTTTCATCAAGCCATTTTCTAAGAGTAGCTTCGCTAACCTCAATATTTCTTTCAGATGGTTTTGCTGAAGCATTTTCTTTATTACCGCAAGCTGTAAAGCTAAATAATAAAGCTATTGTTAAAATTATACTTAAAATCTTTTTCATAGTTAAATTATACCATTTGCATTTATAAAAAGA
>JAUNQK010000002.1:0-18208 GCA_030536235.1 Bacillota bacterium | reverse complement strand
CCAACAATGGGGTTCCCGTAAACAATAATATTAAATTGCTTCAAATAATTCTACACCGCGGCCTCTAAGCCAATTTCCAAGAAGCCTTGTTAAAAGGGCTAAAGCCACAAGCAGAGCTACTAAGTAGGTTTGAACATCTATCATATTTCTTAATATGAAATATATTCCGCCCAAAACAACAGCAGCAAACCATCCGCCAAAGATTGTAATTAGAACCGGAATACTGTTTTTTACAGCCTGAGTTTCATTAACCCAATCAAGCTTTGGCATTTTTAGATTCAAAGCAACTCCAACCTGCGCCATAAGTACAATGAAAATGAAATCCGCTGCCAATACATTAACCGATGTAGACCAATCAAGGCTTAATGAATAGCAAACTGCGATTCCTGTGATCATTGCCGGTGGAATAGTAAAAAGCTCGTGAAGTGTAATCTTTGAATTTATTACAGCATAAGAATTAACCGGCAAGCTTCTAATTATCCAGAAATTTTTCCCTTCAAGTGAAATAGATGGTGCTGATAAAGAATTCATACTAGACAGTACTGCAACGCAAACAAATGCAATAATAGCAAGCCATTTTGAAGGAACGAGTTCCAGTAAAGGCTTAATATCTTTTGCTTTTATTAAAAGCACTATAGCACATGCCGGCATAGCAAGCACGCCGAAAGCTCCATTCATTAAATAAGCAGCACTAGATTTTAAATGCTTAATTTCTTTTTTTAGAAGAGTTTTTGATAATGTGTTTTGTTTAACTTCGACATTCTTCTTATATTCAACTTTCTTTGTTGTTGTTTTTGTAGTAACAATCTTAATAAAGTTTGAAGAAAGAATTCTATATGTAATAACAAATAATATTGCGACTATTACTATTACAGCAATAAGAGGGATTACTTTTCCGATTCCGGCATCACCAACAATATGCAGCGGAATATTCGCATTCATTGCGCTTGCTAAAACTGCTGTAAGAACTTGCTGTGCATTGAAATAAAAAACATAGTATGCGCCAAGCAGCAAGATAGTAGTAATAACAGTGCCAACAGTTTTGTTTTTAATCTTTCTATTTACAACTGCAATTACCCAACCAAAGAAACATGTTAGACACAAAATCAAAACGCTAAGTGCAAACATCAAAATGATTGGACAGATAACATTTAACGCATTAGCCCCAACTTTTACTAAATATACAATAGTAGTTGGAATAAATACTACTGCCTCGAACATCAATCCAAGTAAATATACAGAGATGGAACGAGCCAGTAAAATGTATTTAGGCGGAATTGGAAGTGATAATAAAAGTTCGTTATCTTTTGCATTATATAAAGTCGAATAAGTTGCAAACGAACTTCCAAATACTGAAAGAGCAACTGCCATCACGCTGCATAATGAATAGTACAGCCAGTTTTGCCCTGATGGAATAATCACATCAGCATACATAGTGCCCATTCCCACAAATGCTATTGCAAGTGAGAAGAAACAAATTACATATAGAATAATAAAGCCAACTTTTGCATTTTTGTTTTTCTTACCATTTCCCCTTCTGGTAAAAGACCCAAATAATTCGCGAAGCTGCTTTCTTAGAAGTGCTTTGAACATAGACTATTCCTCCAATTCTAAGAATACTTCTTCAAGGCTTTCATTACCTTTTACTTCTTCCATTGTGCCCGATTGAATAAGCTTTCCGTCTTTAATAATAGCAACTTTATCACACAGCTTTTCTGCAACTTCAAGTACATGAGTTGAGAAGAAAATTGCGCCTCCATTATCACAATGTTCACGCATGATATTTTTAAGTAAAAAGCTTGCTTTTGGATCAAGACCAACAAATGGTTCATCCATTAAAATAAGTTTAGGCTTATGAATAAGCGCTGAAATTACTGCAAGTTTTTGTTTCATACCATGAGAATATGAGGAAATAGGCTGAGCTAAATCGCCTATGATTTCAAATTTTTCTGCATAGTCATTTATAAGAGCCATTCTTTCTGATGGTTCAATTTCAAATATATCTCCAATAAAATTGAGATATTCAATTCCTGTCATAAATTCATAAAGATCTGGGTTGTCAGGAATATAAGCCATAATCTTTTTACAAGCGAGTGTCTCTTTTTTTACAGAGTAGTCATCAACATATATTTCGCCTTCATCAAATTGCATGATTCCGGCAATACTTTTAAGAGTTGTTGTCTTGCCTGCTCCGTTATGGCCAATAAAGCCATATACTTCACCTGCTTGAATCTCTAAATTTAAATCGCTTACAGCTTCTTTATCGCCATAGCGTTTTGTTAAATGTTCTATTCTTAACATATAATCCCCTTTTAAATATCTAATTCAATTTCTTCGTCAATGGTTTCTGATACATACTTTCCGGTTTTTTTGCGCTGCTTAACACACTCTGTTAATAGATATTCTATTTGTCCATTAACAGAGCGAAAATCATCTTCTGCCCAAGCGGCAATTGCGTTATACAGTTTTGATGATAACCTTAAAGGTATCTGTTTCTTTTCTTCTGCCATGATTAATATAAGCTTCCAGAGTTAACAATAGGTTGTGCATCTTTATTTCCACAAAGTACAACCAATAGGTTTGAAACCATTGCGGCTTTTCGTTCTTCGTCAAGAACAACAGTTTGTTTTTCATTTAATCTATCAAGTGCCATCTCGACCATTCCAACAGCACCATCAACGATCATCTTTCTTGCATCAATAATTGCAGATGCTTGCTGTCTTTGAAGCATTACAGCTGCAATTTCAGGAGCATAAGCAAGGTAAGTAATTCTTGCATCAAGAATTTCAATTCCGGCATCTGCAACCTTTGACTGAATTTCTTCTTTAATTCTTTGCGCAACTAATTCTGATGAGCCTCTAAGTGAACCTTCATCAGCAATGCCATCTCCTGTAGTATCAACATTAGGCGCAACATCATAAGGATAAATTCGAACAATATTTCTTAAAGCACTATCACACTGAAGTGATAAGTATTCTTTATAGTTATCAACAGTAAATACTGCCTTTGCTGTATCAACAATTCTCCACATTACAGCAATGCTAATTTCAATCGGATTGCCCAAGCAATCATTAATCTTTTGCCTGCTGTTAGAAAGAGTCATAACTTTAAGAGAAATGTGTTTCTTAGGCATAACAGGAACTTGCGTTCCGGATTTAACCTGTGCAACTTCAACATCGCTTACATCGCCACTTTGGCTAAGCTTTGTTTTTGCTGCCGGGTTAACTGCTATGCAAAATGGGTTTACATAGTAAAAACCTGCATCTTTTAATGTTCCATAATATTTGCCAAACAAAGTTAATACTAAAGCTTCTTGAGGCTTTACGACCTTAAGGCCAAAACATAAAAGCCAACCAAGTGCAAGCCATAAAACTAAAATGATTGAAACTGGCATAAATAAAACACTAATATTCCAATAAATCATTAACGCTAAAAATGCTAATGGATAGCTAATAACTATTAAAATTAGCATCAACATACCATTCTGCTTTTTTGATAACACTTTCTCTTCCATTTTCATACCTCCAAATACTGATATCATTATGATATCAAATTCACATCATTTGTCAATATGAAAAAGTGCCCCTGTTTTGGGGCACTTTTCGCTCTATTATTCTGTAATATCACAAAGTTGATAGTTTATAACCTTTGAAAGGTTTTCTAATGATATTTCTACTTGATAGCCTATTTTTCCGGCACTGAAAATAATTGTTTCAAAGTTTGAAGCACTGGCATCAATTGTCGTCTTAAAGAATTTCTTCATTCCAATCGGAGAACATCCACCATGCACATAACCAGTCAGCGGCAATAGCTCTTTTTGAGTAATCATTTCGATGCTCTTTTCGCCAACAGCTTTTGCAGCCTTTTTTAAATCTAATTCTTTAGCTACCGGAATCACAAATACATAATGCTCTTTCGTTTTGCCCACTGTAACCAGGGTTTTAAAAACCTGGCTTGCATTTAGTGAAAGCATTTCTGCGACAGCAACACCTGAAAGGGCGACATCTGTTTCATAGTGATATGAATTGTAAGAAGCTTTCTTTTGGTCAAGAACCCTCATTACATTTGTTTTTTCTACAGAATTTTTTGCCATATTACTGATCTAAAATTGATGATGAAATTCCCATAAAAATCATTTCTTTTACTGTAAGTTCTCTCATATCATTAGTAGATAAATCGTCAATATCCATTACAGTTTCTTCCGGAACAATTGAACCATAGAAGATTGGGCCATCATAGTAGAATGTATAAGCTTCACCTTCTCCGCCAGTCCAACCAGAGTTGTACCAACCTAAATCTTCAAGTTCTCCAAATTTCATTCCTACGAACTGCTGAAGATCTTCTTCTGTTGGGATTAAATATGTAATATCTTCTACTGTAACATTTTCTAAATTGCAATATAAATTTTTATACGCTGCCTCATCTTCCCAATCAATAGCTTCGTACTGTTCATAGAGCTCTTTTGTAAATGGAGCTGTAGCCTTATAAATTATTTCCAAACTTTCATCTTTCATAAACAGTGCTGACCAAGATTCTTCATCACAAACAACAGATCTTGTGGCGAACCCATCAGCATATAATTTTGCGAGTTCATTTTCTTCTTTTGCAGGCTCATTATTTCCGCAAGCAGCAAATGAACAAATCATAACTAAAGCTAAAATTAATGCTAATATCTTTTTCATAGTATTTCTCCTTCATGCTAAATCATACTATAATTATAAACATATTACCTAAATATAACAATAATCACTCGTCATTAAAAGCTTTTGTTTAAATCATCGAAAAATTTTCGGCTTAGAAACAATCCACAAGGCTCATCAATACCGATGACTTTGTGGCCGCAAGACTTTCTATGGTTTCAAATTCAGTTTTGTTCCTTTTTATTAGCGAGAATTGTCATGCCCTCAATTATTGCCGCAATCGTAGTAAATATACAAATGATAATTACAGCAACAGCCTTGGCCTGCCATGCATAATTTCCCCCGATAAACAGTGGAACAACAAAAGCAATGCCTCCGCTTATTTTGTTTAACACTGAATGAATAGTCCTAAATTCATGATACTTTATATATCCGGCAAGATGACATCCAATTTTTATCAATGCAATTGTCGCAATCCAAATTATCAACCATAATGGAATATGTAGAGCCCCGATAATCTTTATTACTACCGCTGCCGTGAAAATAAAATCAGCCACTGTATCAAATTTAGAACCAAAGTCTGATACTTTGCCTGTTTTGCGGGCCACAATTCCGTCAATGGCATCAGAAAAACCACCAAGTAGATAAAAACAATAATACCATTCGGAAAATGCAGGGAAGCATAAAATCAATAGACCACATAGTATTCGTATTCCTGTCAAAATATTTGCCATATGTTTTCTCTATCAAATTCAAATTTATCTCTCATTTACTATTATAGCATGGTGTCACAATCCTTAGATTTCGAAAAAAGGCAGTAGACTTTCTATAAAAATCTAATTTGCAATCGATACCCACGACCGCATATACAGCCGTGGGTATCTTTTCGTTTAGATCAGCTGTCCGGGAAGTTTTAGTTTTTCCTTGCAGGGAAATGTTGCTTCATAAGCAGCAAAGTCCTCCGGATTCTCGTCACAGACAAAATATCCTTTAGGCGTTGAATATTCTCCGGTGATTCCGGCAAGATAGCCCGGATTCAGTTCCTTACAGAGAAAGAATGATGCGTCCTCGCCTTCTGGGAGCCCGTGATACCGGATACCGTACTCGCTTGCGTATGTGAATCCGCTTTTCCCGTAAAACAAAATGTTACCCTCAAAGCAGACAGCACCGCAGCCGATTTCTGCGGCTTTTTCAAGTGAATAGTCGAGCAGTATCTTTCCGTATCCCTGCCGTTTCAGATCCGGTGCAATACAGATTGGCCCCATTGTCATGATGGGAATATCTCTGCCGTCATCAGCTTTGATTACAGTTCGAACAAAGATATTCTGTCCGATAATCCTTCCGTCTTTTTCCATCACAAAATCAAGCTCGGGAACAAAGTCCTTATCATCTCTTAAGCATTTCAAAACATAATGCTCCAGACATCCGGGACGGTACACATTCCAAAAGCTTTCTCTTACGAGGTTTTCTACCTCACGGTAATCTTCCTTCTTCTCTAAACGAATTATATAGTCATTTTTATTCATTAATTTTTCCTCCTGATGATTGTTGACTGCAATACTGGGAGGTTGTGTTTGATTGTATTCGCAACCTCCCGGTTACGCTACAATCTCCGATGCGTTGTACTTAATCAAAAAGCACTCTCCTTATTAATAATATTTATTCAAACAGCGTTTGCTGCTTAAACCTTGTTTACCTGTCAAAGACTTTCATATCGATGTGATCCCACTGACGGTTTTCACACCAGTATACCTTCATTTCCGTAACATCAAACACCATGGATACGACTGTCGGGCAGACTTCCTGAGAAACCTTCTGCAGAATAGTAAAGCAGTCTTTAACATCAAAATCATCTGTTGCATCTTTCAGCATTTTCTCAGCAATATGATAACGATCCCAGCCCATCCAGGGATGTGTTTCACTGTCCATCTTGAACGGAGAAAAATTTGTCAGCACCTGATATTTCGGTTTTTCATAATACTTATATCCCTGTCCAGGAATGATATGCAGCACGTTACCGTTTTTATCAGTAAGCGAAGACATAAATGTAACACCGGGAACGCTGGATACTGTTTCCGCTTCGGCAATTCTTTTTACTTCTTCAAATGTCTTTTTCTGTGTAAGCAGATCGATATCGAGCATAATAACATTCGGCTCATTCTCGCTCGGATTGCTTCTTTCATCAAATGGCCAGCAGGTCGGCATTCCAACAAAATCGCCTCTGCTGTTTGCTCCAAAAAGCGGCATCCAGCCTTCCGTTTTATCATTGATTTCTATATAGACACCGTCTTGTGCCTCGCGAACCCTGTACTCCATATCCAGAATATCAAGATTCCAGCCGACGACCGTCTTTTTTCTGTTGGATATAATACTCGTACACATTTTATTTTCTCTGTATCAATTATCTTTTTAGTTTATTTAAATATAGCTTCTTTTCATCGGAAATCCGATTACTTTCACGAGCCTTTTGAATTGTCTTGTTGTGAACCCATTCACCGAGCTTATTATTTTCAATATATCCAATCGTACTATCCCATTGCTTTGCCAAAGCCGTAGCAAAGAACCAGGCAATCATCATATTCACATAGTATTTGTCCGAATGGACCGATGCTGCTATCTTAAGATATTCAGGTTTGAAATCGTCATCCAGAAAATGCGACATCAACATTTCCAAGCCAAAGCGCACCGTATATTCTTCTGAAGATTCCGTCCATTCTTTAATAAGCGGTAGTAATTCTAACTTGTGTTTTTTAAAACATTTAGGCGACATTATATCGCAGACAGCCCAATTATCTACATGCGGAAGAAATGCCTTAAGTTCGGAAATACATAAATCAAAATCCTTAATTTCAGAAATCAGCAAACCATGAATCATATTTTCATCATAATACTTATGAGGAAGCTCTAATAAAAATCGTTCCACTTCTTTGGTATCATTTTTATGAAGATCTTTTGCCAGAGCTCTGCATGCCGGTACTCTTACCCCAATAAAAAGTTCAGGATCGACCGTAGGCGTTAGTTTAGCCTGAAACTTAGCATAATCTTCATCTCTTAATTCAAAAAGTTTCTTTTGTATTGTAGTCATTTATTTACCACCAAATACTCTTATCCATTTTCATATCATTCTTAGTCATCGGTTTTCTTTTTCTCGATACAGGAACCGATGACCAACCCTGCCAGCATTCCGAGCGAAAGCCCGATGCCGGTATTATTGCCGAGAGACGTACCGATCGCCACACCGAAGCACATTCCCAAAGCCATTCCCTCGGGGCCGTAGTTTTTTTTATTCTTATCATCTTTTTTCTTCCGAGCACTTCGTGCAAAGAATATAGCAAGTAGCAGGCCTATACAAATCCACGGTAGCGCCGCAGATAAAAAATCCATAACATCTTTCATAATTTTATTTGCTTCCTTTCGTACATCTTAATAAAGTGCTTCACAAATGCTTCAATCTGGCGCATGATCTCCAGTTCCTTTTCCGGTTCACGGTCGCAGTAATGAATGAGTGATGTAATAGGAGCGGTAAAAGCCAAAGCAAGCATATCCGGATCTTCTGCTATCAATAGACCTGCATCTATCATTTTTTCGAAAATAATCTTAAATATCTCCTTTGTATCGTACATAAAATGTTCGGTTGCCAGTCTCATTATTCGGTCATCATGGAACTGCTCTGTTAAGAGAAGTTTCCTCGTCAGAATGACTTTCTCATCATGGATCGTGAAATCAACCATGTGCATCACGAGGGAAAGCAGTTCCTCACGGGATGTCGGAATCTTCGGCAGATGCTCAGGTGAACCGAAACGTTCATTATAATATGCTTCCATCTTGTCGAGAAGAGCGTTCCAAATGGCTTCTTTGCTCTCGTAATGGCGGTATAGCGCCGATTTACTTAGCCCCATCCCTGCGGCAAAGTCTCTCAGATTCGTTCCCTTGTAACCATTTTCTACAAAGCTGACAAGCGCAGCATCAAGAATTTTTTCCTTTGTAGTATTTTCCATAGCACCCTCCATATCAGTGTGACCATTTGGACACACTGATATTATAGTGACCAAACGGTCACGCGTCAAGAGTGTTCATAAATTTGATACAAATGAAAAGCGGCGGCATGGAGTTTTGCATAGAAAAAAGGCAGCAGACTTTCTATCAAAATCTACTACCTTATTTAGCGAAGGACATGGGACTTTGAAAAATACGCAAAACAAAAATACAGGGTTTCACCCTGTATTTTTGTTTTGGCGGAGGACATGGGACTCGAACCCACGAGGCCGTTAAGCCCTACTCGCTTTCCAGGCGAGCTCCTTAGCCACTCGGTCAATCCTCCGCGATGGCTTAGTTAATTAAGTCTTATTAAGTTTCAAGGTGCGTAAAGCCTTACGCACCTTGTTAGTTTACAATAATAGGCAGCAAAATTCAAGCCTATTTAAGTTCTTTTTTAGCTTCTTCAAGGGCTTTTGTAAGTTGATCGGCACAGCTTGTACCTTTTAAACCACAAGTATTTCCCTTTAAAATCTCAATTACCTTATCTGCAGGCATTCCTTCAACTAATTTTCCGATTGCTTTAAGATTTCCATTGCATCCGCCCGTATAAACAACATCATGCACAGTACCATCTTCAGCTAAATCAAAATTAATTAATCTTGAACAAACACCTTCTGGAATATATTCATATTTCATATCTTTACCCCCTTTGTGCAATTAAACCAGATCTATAAGCCTCGATAAGCATCTTGAGGTACTCAACCTTCATTTGCATTTCTGCACCTTGATCGGTATCTCTGGTTAACATTCTCTTAGTGATATTTTCCTTTGCAACCTGAGTTGAGAAAATATCAATTTCTTTTTCGACAGCTACTTCTTTGCTTTCAAATTTTTCATGTGCTGAAAGAATGAAGCCAAATGAATTGTGAACTAATGAGTAGCCGGCAATTCCTGTTGTCTTTTGATAAGCTTTTGCAAAACCGCCATCGATAACAATTGCTTTGCCACCAGCATGAATAGGATTTCTACCTTTCTTAACCGGCATATGCCCATTGAGAATGATTCCTTCACATTTAAATTCTTTAAGAATCTTTTCGCAAATCTTTTTATCATCCATTAACTTGTAGTATGGATTCTTTTCTTCTACCCAAGTATCTTCATCTTCAATAAAGAGTCTTTCAAATGTAGTAATCTTCTTCTTTCCAAAGAGTGGGCTCTTATAGCCACACCACAAATACCACATAAAGTCTGTTCCACGTTCTTTTTCTTTGCTGCCAGGTTTTCCTAAATAGCCCGAACGAACGAGTCTGTCAGCATAATCAAACCAAATCTTGCCGCGCTTCTTCCCATCTTCGGTATTAATATATGCGAATTCACCTTTTTCAGTTAATGGCATTGAACCATGGAAAAGCAGATTGCCATTAACACATTTATAAATGCTGCCTTTAGCGAGTAAGAATGAAATGTGCTTTTGAAGTGTTTTACTTTCGAGAAAGGCTTTTTGAAGTCTATCCATAACAGCCTCTTCTTCAGCAGTTAATTTGTATGGATGCTTTGGATCAATTGTTGGGAAGTTTGTATCTGTAAGTGGATATGATTTTCTGCCAACCTTAACTGTTCCTTTATTAAAATCAATCTTATCTAAAAGCTTAAGAGCATCCATTTCGTAATGTGGATGTGAATCAATTAGTTGCCCCTCGAGCTTGAACTGCATAATCGCAATCGCTTTTCCGATACGTCTTAACGATTCCATTTCTGTGTCGTACATTGCATCGGTCTTTGGAATATTCGTTTTAAAGCCTGTGCAAGAATCGTCGCCATATACTTTCATGGCAAAAGTAACAAGTGGTCTAAGTGAAATACCATAACCAACCTCAAGGGTATGCAGATTATCATATCTTGCGCAAATACGAATTACGTTTGCAATACATGCCTTGTTTCCGGCAGCAGCGCCCATCCAAAGAATATCGTGGTTGCCCCAAGTAATATCAACATCGTGTTGCTGCATGAGTGTTTGAACAACAATGTCTCCGCCTGGGCCTCTATCATATACATCGCCTAAGATGTGAAGTTTATAAATTGAAAGTGAAGAAATAAGTTTTCCTAAAACCGCTATGAAGCGTTCTGATTCGTCTGCTTCAAGAATTGATTCAATTAAATTATCCTTATAATTAAATTCCTTGTATTCGTTGCTATTACTATAGATTAATTCTTCAATGATGTATCTATATGCTTCAGGAATTTGCTTTCTTACAAAAGAACGTGTGTACTTAAAAGAAACAAGCTGAAGAACTGTAAGCATTCTTTCAAGCGTAAGCTTATAAAATTTCTTGTTAAGTTTTCCGGCATCTCTAAGGGAATCGAGTTTTTCTTCTGGATAGTAGATTAATGTTGCCAGAGTTTTCTTTTCAGACTCCTTAAGCTTTGGAAGACCTTCATCAATCTTTCTTCTAATTGTGCCGGAAGCATTTTTTAGAATATGCTGAAATGCTTCATATTCGCCGTGAATATCTGAAAGGAAATAGTCAGTTCCTTTTGGCAGATTTTGGATAGCTGTTAAATTTATCATTTCTGATGCAGCTTCAGCAATATTTCTGTATTCACGTGATAATAATTTTAAATAACTTAAATCTTTTTCACTAATGCTCATATTAATAAACCTCACTTTCAGGTTTGATTTTACAATAATTATAGCATATACTTTTAGGGTATGGAGATTTTATATGATTAAGTTTTATCCTTCTGTGCTGAATGGAACTATTAAAGCTCCGGCATCAAAGGCTTGTGCCTTAAGAATGATGTTCGCAGCTTCTATGGCCTCAACACAGACTACAATTAAAAATGTACCTGATTGTGCAGATGTTAATACTGCAATTGATTGCTTAACCACACTTGGTTGCAAAATCACAACCTCTGGAGAAGGCAGATTAACAGTTACTATCGAACCGTTCTCAAAAACAGCAACTCTTCAAAGATTAGATTTTAACTTTAGAAACAGTGCTACTACAGCTCGCTATATTATGGCAATTTGTTCTGTGCTTGGTATTCCGGCAAACTGCAGAGCAGAAAACGTGTTAGCTCGCCGTTCACAAGCATCAATGACAAGTATGATGTCACTTAGAGGGGAAAATTTTAGCAGTTTTTCCCTCCCTCTTGAAATGTCTGGCAGACTTTTAGGCGGAGACTTCCTGCTAAATGGAGATGAAGGTACACAATCTATTTGCGCACTTATTAATGCACTTCCTTTGATTAAGGAAGATAGTAATATTAAACTTCAAAACCCGTTAGTTGATTCAACTTTTGTCGATATGACAATTGATATTCTATCTAAGTTTGGAGTAACTATCGAAAAAACAGATTTTGGCTATCATATTCCGGGGCAACAGCTTTTCACTTCACCTGGAACTTTAGTTTGTGAAAACGACTGGGGGCTTGCAAGTATGTGGACAACAGCAGGTTCTGCTTGTTCTCTTAAAGGTGGTCACGTAGTTGTAACAGATTTAAGCGAAGATTCACTTCAAAAGTACAGAACTGCAAATTCTACGTTCTCTCTTATTTGTCAAGATTTTAAAGACCTAAATATCGATGCTTCAGATTTTCCAAATCTTGCAACAGTATTTGCGGCTCTTGCAGCTGCTCGTGGAGGCACAATTAGAATTTCCGGAATTCCACAGCTTAAGCACAAGGAAACGAATAGATTAAAAAGCGTTGGAAATTCACTATCACAGTTTGGTGTTAAATGTGAAGTTACAGAAGACGGAATGATAATTAGCGGAAAAGAAGATGCAGATTATCCTGAAGACATGGTAATTGATACTATGGGAGACCCTTGGGTATTTATGAGTTTAGCAGTTGCCAGTGTTGCATTTGCAAAACCTGTTATTCTTAAAGATGAAACCGGCGCCGATAAGATTTATAAAGATTTCTTAAAAGACTTTAAATCTCTTGGTGGAAAATACGAAATAATTTAATTAAAAAACCAGTTCTTTTGAACTGGTTTTTATTTTAATCATCTTCTCTTGTTATCTTTGCGCCTAAGCTTTGAAGCTTATATGCAAAATCTTCATAACCTCTTTCAATATGATAGATTTCTGTTACTTCAGTTTTTCCTTCAGCAACAAGCCCTGCTAAAACAAGGGCGGCACCGCCTCGAAGATCGGTTGAGGCAACTCTTGCACCTTTAAGCTGATAAACATTTCCAGGTATAGTTGCTTTTCTGCCGTTTACTTCGATGTTAGCACCCATACGACTTAATTCGGCCGCATGCATAAATCTATTTTCAAATACAGTTTCAATTACTGTGCTCGTTCCTTCTACAGTTGTTAAAAATGACATGAAAAGTGACTGCATATCTGTAGGAAAACCTGGATACGGCAAAGTCTTTATGTCGGTTGCAACTAAGTTTCTGATATCTCCACGAACACGAAGGCCATCAACTTCGTCATTTACGATTACACCGCATTCCATAAGCTTTGCAATCATTGGGCGAACGTGATCTGGAACTGCATTCTTAATCAAGATGTCTCCGCGAGTAATAGCTGCTGCAATCATGAAGGTTCCGGTTTCGATTCTATCTGGAATAACTGCATGGCGTGTTCCATGAAGCTTTGAAACGCCTTCAATTTTGATTGTATCTGTACCAGCACCCTTAATCTTTGCGCCCATCTTGTTTAAGAAGTTTGCGAGATCTACGATTTCAGGTTCTTCTGCAGCATTTTCAATTGTTGTAACGCCTGTTGCAAGAGTTGCTGCCATCATAATGTTTTCTGTGGCACCAACGCTTGGGAAATCGAGGTATACCAAAGCACCCTTTGGTTGTTCGATCATTGCATCGACCTTACCCTGTTCAATTCTAATTACTGCGCCAAGCTGTCTTAAGCCTTTATTATGAAGGTCTATTGGGCGATTACCAATAGAGCACCCTCCCGGAAGCGCAATGCTTGCTCTGCCTGTTCTGGCAAGAAGCGGACCCATTATAAAGAAAGATGCACGCATCTTTTTTACTAATTCTGATGGAGCTTCTGAAGTATTTAAACCTGAATTATCAATAATCAAAGAATGGGTTTTCCAATCTTCGTTTACCTTTGCGCCCATTGATCTTAAAATGTCGCACATTACCAAAACATCGGTAAGATGCGGAACATCATTAATCTCGCATACATCGTCGGTAAGCAAAGTAGCAGCCATAATTGGTAAAACTGCATTTTTTGAGCCGCTGATTTCGACTTCGCCCCTTAATGGTTCTGATTGTTCAATAACAAATTTAGGCACAATAACCTCCGAATACATACATATTGTGTACCTAAAAATTATACTTTACTATATGTATTTTGTCAAAAATCTCTTAAAAATACCAAAAAAAGCCTTGCTAAATTTTAGAAATTATAGGATAATATTGAATGTTCACATATTAAAGGAGGACTATATGCTAACAATGTCATACAAGGACATACTTATAGCCGTACTACTTCTTTTAACAATTATTTTAGTAATTTATCTGATCGTTCTTATTAAAAGAATGATGCCGTCTGTAAAAAAATTACAGCAAATTACAGATGAGGCTCTTGAAATTACTAAATCGGCTAAAGAAAGTTTAACTGATGTCCAAAAGGTTGTATCTGAAATTAAAGTAACCGCAAAAGATGCTAACAAATCTGTTCGTGGCGTAACCAGACTTTTAGATAGCAACAAAAACACAGTTTCTGCTGTAACCCACCTTGCGAATGCAGCAGCAGCTATTATAAACCTTTTCAAATAATTACATATAAGAGAGGATAAACATGAAAGCAACAGGTATCGTAAGAAAGCTTGACCAGCTTGGCAGAATCGTTATTCCTAAGGAATTAAGAACAACATTTGAGCTTAAAGAAACAGATCCAATCGAAATTTTCGTTGAAGGTGAAGATATTATTCTTCGTAAATATCAGCCAGCTTGCATTTTCTGCAATGAAGCAACAGAAGTTGTTCAGTTTGGAAACAAGAACGTTTGCAAGAAGTGCCTTGCAATGATTAAAAAGCTTTAATTACTAAAAGACAAAACCAGGCCAATGGCCTGGTTTTTTATTTTGTATGAACATAATATTCAGGTTCAATTTTTAATTCATGGCCTCCGCCTTTAACGAATTGAATGAGTACAATGTTTGCGGATTCTCCAGGATGAGGTGCAACCATTTGTAATCTTTTCGCTTCGAGCTTTCTTTCCCTTGCTAAAGAAAGAATGTCAACAAGCCTGCTTGGCCTATGAACCATGGTAAGTGTCCCCTTTGGCTTTAGTAAATATGCTGCAGCATCAAAGAAGTCTGCTAAATTTGCAGTAGTCTCAAACCTTGCGGCATGCTTTGCATCAATATTTCCGCAAATTCCGCGGCCATTTTCTTGATAAGGTGGATTTATCAACACGGCATCAAAAGATTCGAATTCAAGGCGTTTTTTAATGTTTAAAACGTCTTCAGAAATAAACTCCATCTTATCTTCTATGCCATTTATACTTGCAGATTCCTTAGCTAATTCAATCTCGTGTGTGTTAACATCAACACCCACAACATGTTGTGGATTATATAAATTGTAAGAAATGAATGCAACAGCACCATTACCTGTACATAAATCAATTACATTTAAATGCTGTGGTAAATTTGCAAAACGGGCCAGAAGCACTGCATCTGTCCCGTAGCAAAATTCATTTTCATCTTGTATTAATTTTAAATCGCCAAAACCAATTTCATCAATTCTCATGATTATTTATTTTTCTTCATGCGAGTAATTTCTTCTTTTTTGTAAGTATAATATTCAGGGCTTAGTTTCTCTGGAGAATCCTCAGACTTTTCTTCAACAACCAATCTTGTTTTAATTTTGTTTTCCAAAATATTTACATCACATACAACAGCATTTCCATCCGGAGTTTTGATATGTTCGTTTAAATCTGGCATACCAATGCGAAGCTCTGAATATACTTCGTTTTCAAATTGCAGACAGCACATAAGCCTGCCACAGGTTCCGGAAATTTTAATTGGATTAAGAGAAAGGTTTTGAGTTTTTGCCATCTTAATTGAAACCGGAGTAAAATCTCCCATCCAAGATTTGCAGCAAAGCTCTCTGCCACAGTTACCGATTCCGCCCATCAGTTTCATTTCATCTCTAACACCAATTTGGCGAAGCTCGATTCTTGTCTTAAATACAGCAGCAAGGTCTTTAACCAATTCTCTAAAATCAACTCTGCCATCAGCTGTGAAATAAAAGATAAGGCGGCTATTATCGAATGTATATTCAACATCTACAAGCTTCATCTCAAGGCCACGTTTATCAACCTTTTCTTGGCAAATAGCAAGAGCCTTGTCTCTTTTGGCTTGATTTTCTTCGTGCTTTTTATCATCTTCTGCTGTAGCAACTCTGATAACAGGTTTTAAAGGCTGAACGATATCGCTTTCTGACACCTCTTCGATGTCTGAAACAAGAGTTCCATATTCCTGGCCTCTTGCAGTTTCTACAATTACATTGTCGCCACTCTTAAGTTCAAGTTCGCCAGGATCGAAATAGTAATTCTTTCCGGCATTCTTAAAATGAACTGATGCAACTCTAACCATAATTTCTCCTTAGTAGTTTAATGCTAACGATTTTAATGCGTATGAAACGCTGTGATTGGATTTAATATTAATTCTTTGCTCTTGAATAAGATTAAGTTTAGATGCAAGCTTTTCTGCATCAAGTGTTTTTATTAATTCTTCTCTTAAAATATTTTCAAGGGCATCTATAAACTTTAATGCGAATTCTCTATCTTCAATTCGCATAACGATTTCTTTTCGTATATAAAAGAGCGGCTTTGCATTTGCAAATTCTTTTGCAAGAGCAATTGCTTCGCTGTCTAATTCAAGCTCGGCATCTTCTGCCATAACCAATGTACATCTCGATTGTATTGTAGCAAGCAATGCATCTTTTCTTTGGGCAGACAAAATTATTGTTGTATCTTGTGGTGGCTCTTCTAAAGTTTTTAGAAGTTTGTTTTGCACAACCACTTGCATGTTGTCTGCATTCTTAATAAGGACAACTCTTTTATCACCGAAAGGTTTTAACTTTAGTTGCTCTTGCATGCTTTCGATATCTTTAGTAAGAACATTCTCAACCAAAATAAAATCTACAGCACGAACGCCAAGCGCATTAGCAAACTCAAAAGCAGCATGCTCATCAGTAAAAAGATATGCATGTGAAATTGTTTTATTCTCTATTGCTTGAGTAAGTTCTTTATTAAGCATACTATGTCGCTTTGAATATCTCTTATTTCACGATTTGCATTAACGACTTTAAATCTATCTGGATATTTATTAATAAGTTCTTTATAACCAGCATAAACCTTTTCTTGGAAAGCAAGGCCTTCTTGTTCAAGTCTATCAAGTTTGCCTCTTGCAACTTGACGTTCTTGACCAATTCTTGGATCTAAATCTAAGAAGAATGTAACATCAGGGCTGCAACCTTGAATAGCAAACATATTGATTGCAATAACATCTTCTCCAAGGCCGCGTGCATATGCTTGATATGCAATAGATGAATCCATGAATCTATCGCAAAGAACAATCTTCCCGGATTCTAAAGCAGGTTTAATTTTTTCTGCAACATGCTGAGCTCTGGAAGCGGCATAAAGTAATGCTTCGGTAACTTCTGATTCTTCTTTATTGTTTGGATCAAGAATGATATCTCTAATTTTTTCTGAAATTTGGGTGCCGCCTGGTTCACGAGTTAAAACAACATCAAAACCTTGCTGCTTCAGATATTCTGAAAGCAATTGAAGCTGTGTTGATTTACCGCAGCCATCTGTACCTTCAAATGTAATAAATAAACCTTTACTCATTTATTCTATTTGCCTTCTCTGCACGTCTTTCTTCTTTAAAAACTCTACGTAAAATTATTATTCCGACAACAAGTACAGGAAGACTTAATAATAACCATAATAATAATTTTAAATAATAAGTGCTCATACGAAATAATTATACCATAAAGGCCTTATCAGAATATATATATAAAATTGCAAAACAAAAGAGCTGCATGAATTATGCAGCTCTTTGTTAAACCCGCGACTTGCTATTTTCCCAGGTGGCTTCCCGCCAAGTATCTTCGCCGTTAAGGAGCTTAACTACTGTGTTCGAGATGGGAACAGGTGTAACATCCTTGCTATAATCACGAGATTTTCTTACTCGTCTTTTTAGTTAATTTCTGCGTCACTGCTCTGCTTTCGCTTGTTCGTGTACTGTTGTACACTCACTTCGACTCAAGCATCGCGTTCCTTGAACTTAACTAAAAATACTTCGTAATGTTAAGGGTATGTACCCTGAAAACTGAACATACGAAACAAATTCGAGAAAATTGATTAAGTGCTCGACCTATTAGTATCGGTCAGCTGAATGTATTACTACACTTACACCTCCGACCTATCAACGTGATAGTCTCTCACGGGTCTTAGTCATAAAGACAGGAAATCTATTCTTGTGGGGGGCTTCGCACTTAGATGCTTTCAGCGCTTATCCCGTCCAAACGTAGCTACCCAGCTATGCCGTTGGCACGACAACTGGTGCACCAGAGGTTTGTCCATCCCGGTCCTCTCG
>JAUNQK010000095.1 GCA_030536235.1 Bacillota bacterium | reverse complement strand
CATCATTATCTTCAAGAGAAGCAATCATCTTCTTTAAGCTCTTAATGTGGCTTTCTTCTGTTGGAGTAGCTGTTACATTAGGAACCTGATCGATGTTAGCATCTACAAATGCGATATTTGCAGCCTTAAGAGCGTCCATTACATCATTAAATGCTTCTGGTGCGCAAAGAACTTCGAAGCTATCATCATATGTCTTAACGTCTTCTGCGCCAGCATCAAGAACTGCCATCATAAGATCGTCTTCTGTTAAATCATCTGTCTTTTCGATTTCGAAAACGCCCTTTCTTTCAAACATGAAAGATACGCAACCTGGCTTACCAAAGTTTCCGCCATATTTATCAAAATCATGCTGAACTGCGGATACAGCTCTATTTCTGTTATCTGTTAAGCATTCAACAATAACAGCAACGCCACCAGCACCATAACCTTCGTATGTTACTTCTTCGTAGCTTTCTCCACCAAGTTCGCCTGTGCCCTTCATAATAGCACGCTTAATATTATCGTTAGGCATTCCAATGCCCTTAGCTTTTTCAATTGCTGTTCTGAGACTTGGGTTGTAATCAGGATCTCCGCCATCCTTAGCAGCTACTGTGATAAGTTTAGCGTATTTTGTAAAAGTTGCAGCCCTTTTTGCGTCTTGTGCAGATTTTCTGCCTGCAATAGTACCGTGTCTACCCATAGGTATAATCTCCTCTCATTTTTCAACACTTTATAATACCATTTTATGTATATAAAAACAAGGGATTTGTTGATTTTATAATTATTTTAGACTACAATATTAAGGTATATTTTTTAAAAGATTCGGCCGGAATCAACCAAACTATCAGCCGAAAATAAAAGGAGTAAAAATGTCAGAACAATTAGAAGGTAGTCAGGCAAAGCTTGGAAAAGCCCCAATACTGCCTTTAATTATTAAAATGTCACTACCATCAATGATTTCAATGCTTATTCAGGCATTATATAACGTCGTTGATAGTATTTATGTATCAAGATTGGGCGAAAATGCCCTTTCAGCCGTATCACTGGTTTATCCAATTCAATTGCTGTATATCTCAGTAGCAGTTGGTACCAGCATCGGCCTTTCATCATTAATAAGCCGCCGCTTGGGCGAACGTCGCATAGATGAGGCGCAAAAAGCAGCCGACCATGGGCTTATTTTAGGTCTCTTCCATTGGGCAATCTTTATTATAATTGGATTGTTTGCAAGTGGTCCATTCTGCAGAGCTTTCAGCGAAACACCAGATTTAATTGACCCAGCAATCGCATATTGCACAATCTGTTGTCTCGGCTCAATCTTCGTTATGTATTCCACGTCATATGAGAAAATCATGCAAGGTGGCGGAAACATGATTGCACCAATGTGGTCAATGATTGCCGGGGCCGTAACTAACATCATTTTAGACCCTATCATGATTTTCGGTTTACTTGGTTGCCCTGCACTCGGCGTTGCAGGCGCTGCATACGCTACAGTAATCGGCCAAGCAGTCAACTGTGCACTTAATATGATATTAATGAATAAATCTAAAGAGCTTCCGGTAAAGGTTAACTATAAACCATTTAAGGTAGACTTTAAAATTATCAAAGATATCTACCAAGTTGGCTTCCCTTCAATCGTAATGCAGTCAATTACATCAATTACAACAATCTGCTTAAACGCAATTCTTGTTACATTTAGCGAAACAGCAGTTGCAGTTCTTGGTGTTTACTTTAAACTTCAAAGCTTCGTATTCATGCCAGTATTCGGCATGAACCACGGGCTTATGCCAATTATGGGATATAACTTTGGTGCACGAAACAAACAAAGACTTCTTGAAGCATTCAAATACGGTTGCATCATTGCCCTGATTATTATGACAACCGGAATGTTCGCATTTAAGCTCTTACCAGCACAGCTTATGAGCCTATTCGATGCAGAAGGCGAATTACTTACAATCGGCATTAAAGCACTCTCCACTATTTCTTGGTGTTTCCCTATTGCCGCAGTCTGTATTATCATGGGAACTTTATTCCAAGCTACAGGCCATGGATTCAACTCACTTATCGTTAGCGTAATGAGACAATTAGTAGTAATTGTTCCAGTTGCTTACCTCTTAAGTAAAGTTGCAGGCCTTGAAGGTATCTGGTACAGCTACCCAGTAGCCGAATTTATTTCCCTAGCAGTAAGCTTAATACTCTTTATTAGACTCTACAAAAAAGAGATTTCCAAATTATAATAACAATGAAAAAGAATTAGCGCCAGCACCAGTTTGATGCCATTCATTTAAATCTATACTTCTATATTCAACCATATGATTATGCAATCATCTCATGTCCCACAGTATACGACCACGTTCCATCATCATTTTTCTGAGCAGTGCACTGCCCAAAGAAATATGCCCCAAGCCCGCTGCGCCATTTGTGTGCATCAAACGATGTTAATTCCGGAATCGAATCACCCTCTTTTAGATTTGGAAGATTCCATTCAGCATCTTCATTTGTCTTTATTGAGAAAAACAGTCCATCTTCCCAATAGAGATTTTCCTTATCGATAAAACCCTGTTCGCAGAGTTCTTCCCATGTTCCAACTATATATGGAATATTATGTTTTGATGCAAACTTACCCATTACAGTGTCTTTTTCAACTTCAGTCAAGTGAGAAAGTTCAGACAAATCTATACCAATCTGAGATATTTCGCTATTCAAGCCAGAATCAACATTCCACAAATCTTCTAATACTGTCAGGTATAACTCACAGACATCATCTCTAATAGTTTCTAAGTCGCCACCAGGGCCATTAAGTTCGCCAGCTGTGGTAGTAGACGGTTCTTCCTCTGTTGGTTTCGTTCCACAGCCTACTAATGAAAGTACAAGCAGAAAGCAAAGTACTAATACTAGAAATTTTTTCATTACTCAAAATCCCCCTTTGTCAAAAATGCTTCTACTTATATAGACGATAAAAACTTAAAAATGTTTCAATACTTACACATTAT
>JAUNQK010000094.1 GCA_030536235.1 Bacillota bacterium | reverse complement strand
ATTCCGGCGGCAAACTGCAAAAAATCATCGCGGTGCAGGTTATTCTTTTTGCCGCAAAGTGTTAGCGCTGTCTGCTCGCTGTCGCTTGGATTCACAATATTTACAGACAGCAGATCGTATGCAGCAGAAAGTGAATAAAGTCCGCTGCCGTCTTCGTCTTCAATTAAAGCAAAGTTCTTAAGATGCATATCTGAATTTCCGGTTGCAAAGCAAAATACCAAGCGTAAGAAGAATTCCGACATATCAAGGCCTGGTCTATTGGAATATTTGTTAATAACCTTAGCACATTGTTCGTAAGAACTTTTGTATTTGTTCTCTGTTAATCTTCCATTCAACTGGCAGAAATCTTCCATCGCAAGTTTGCGATTATCTATTCTATCGATTCGCTTTGTTATGTATGCAAGGCTTCCGCTCTCCATCTCAATTAAGCCGTGAGGCACAACCTTGATTCCGGTTGCACTTGCCATATCCATTGTCAAATCTTCAACTTCAGGAAGCTGCGGATATTCGTTTGCCTGAGGCTTTAAAATATATCCTGCCGGATAGCCTACCAGTGTTAATCGCGCTGCAGAATCTTCTTTTAAGTGAAGAGAAAGTTTCTTTTGAACCCCGGCAACAGTGAGACCTTTGCTAGCCGCATCTTTTGCAAGTTCTTTTAAAGTTTCTTCGTCAATGTCAAGGCGTGGCAATTTTTTCATGCCAAAGAATGAGGCTTTACACTTCATCACAAGCCTCCTTTATGCTGACGTTTCCGATTGGGTCTGCGCATGCAGCAAGCAAAATCCCAAAGCGGTCGCGTTCATCTAATTTCCAATTGTGACAAACTACATCAAGTAGCCAGCCTTCAGGAATCAGTCCATCAAAAAACGGAAATAAACTTTCAGATGTGTAAGAGTTCTCTTGCAATGGCATAGTTAAGCTTACCGCAGGATTTCCGCTTGCAAGATACTTTGCATTGTACTTAAACGAATATCCAGCGTCGGTTTCTAAAAGCTCGCCAGCTAAAATATCAGAAACATAAACTAAAGCTTTGCGCATTTTATTCACGTTCCTTTCTTGCCGGAACCATTACCATTCCAAACATAGCAAGTGCTTGGTTTACTTTATCCATCCTAAGTGTTTCTTTTCCTTGTTCGAGCTCTCTAACAAATCGTAGGCCAAGGCCAGATCTTTCAGCAAATTCTACTTGAGTTAAACCAGCTTTTTTTCTTTCTTCTTTAATTGTTTTTGATAGTGTATTGTTTTCCATAAAAAAATAATATACCCAATAGGGTATATTGACAAGTGTTTTCGAGGAATTATACCTTTATAGGTATAATTATTGAATTATTGGTGTTTGTTATACCTGATAGGGTATATGATAATTTGTTAAATGTGGTTGTCCCCGCTTAATTGCAAAACTAACTTCCAGTTCAGCTGCAGTTTTTAGGCTTGAAAAAGTTATCAATAGTTATATAATAGATTGTAAGTTATCAATAGTTGTAAAAATATTTTTAAGTTATCAATAGTTATATAGGAGTATATTTATGCCTGCTCAAAATCCGTTTACCACTACATTTTCAAGAATTCCAAAAACTCATATTGTTAGAAATGAACTTAATAAGATTATAGAAAATTTTGAGTTTGAAGAACCTACAGAATCTGTTTATAAAATAACTGGAGTCCGCGGATCTGGCAAGACTGTCGGCTTGGCCCAAATTGAAGAATCATATACAAAAAAAGCTTTGAAAGAGGATTGGATTGTCTATAGGCTTAATCCGTCAAGAGATATGTTATTACAACTGGGAGCGGCCTTGAATAAAGAACATTTCGTTTCTAAAAAAATTAAAGGCTTCGAAGCAAACATAAACATGACAGTACTAGGTACTGGTGGTGGTATAGGAGGGTCTTTTACTGGAGCTGACGCCATATTTGATATTGGAGTTGAAATACATTTAATGCTCAAACAAGCTCAGGCAAAGAAAAAGAAAATCCTCTTAACGATTGACGAAGCTTCAAAAACTAACTACATGGTACAGTTTTGTCTCGAGTTTGGACAATGGCTAAGAGAAGGTCTGCCAGTTTATCTCGTTTGCACAGGATTATATGAAAATATTACAGAGTTGGGCAACGTAAAGAATCTGACTTTTTTCCGTCGTGCTCCGGCAGTGATAATGAAACCATTAAGCACTGTTTTGATGTCCGAGGCATATCATAAAGCACTAAAATTAGATTTGAAAGCATGTCAACATTTCGCCGAAGAAACGAAAGGTTATGCCTATGCATTCCAACAATATGGGTCCTTGCTGTTTGAAGGAGAAACAACTGACGTTATAAGCGAACTCAAAATTAATCTTTTCGGAAATGTGTATGAAAAAATATGGGAAGAACTATCGGAGAATGATAAAAAAGTATTAAGGACTATGCCGGAAAATCGCATTTATAAGCGAGAAGAGATTGTTGAAAAGTTAGGAGAAAGTAAAAATATTTATTCTGAATATAGAGATCGATTAATTAAGAGAGGTATTATCATTACGCCACAATACGGATATGTTAGTGTCGCACTTCCATTTTTTGATGAATACATTGCTGATTATGGCAGTACTTATTAGGCATCATCACACTGTGTAACAGGCAGAAATGAAATATGTTATTTGTTTGGAATGATAATGGTACCGGCACGAAAAGAAAAAGAATAAGATGTGCAAGGAATATGAAGATGGATAATAATCAGAAATTAGAAAATCTTATAGCAAGATCAGAAGAATACTTAAAAGAGAATAACGAACTGATTGAACTTTTTCGAAAAAGTTTATTTGGCCTTGCTGATAAAACAATTAAAAGACATGTACGAAATGTGGAAACATTTATTAACGCATTTTGCGCTGAAAGGCAATGCATTAATTATGCTCAAGGGCTGGATTACGTAAGCGACTTTTTAGGCTATTACGCAGTCCATACATATACTTGCTGCTCTGCAGATTCTTTAAGACAAATGGCAACAAGCATCAAGAAATTTTATAAATGCATGATGGAAAATAATAAGATTTCAGAAGCTGACTATGAAAAATTT
>JAUNQK010000029.1 GCA_030536235.1 Bacillota bacterium | reverse complement strand
TGTACTTGCGGACATTATCCTTTGCAAAGAGGATGTCCTGAAGCTTCTGCTCGCCGGTGAAGGTTGGCAGGTCCTGAAGCATTATGACTTCCTTGCACTTTCCGGCCAGCAGGATCGCCTCCTGAAGAGCGGAGTTTCCGCCGCCGGCTACGCAGACGGTCTGGTTCTTATAGAAATCTCCGTCACAGACTGCGCAGAAGGAGATGCCGTTGCCGACAAACTCATATTCGCCTTCCAGGCCCAGCATTCTGTGCTTGACGCCGTTGGCGATGATGACGGCCTTGGTCTCGTGGACGCTGCCTTCGAGGGTCTTGACGAAGCGCTTGGCGCCGTCGCAGACGATCTCGGTGACCTCTTCCAGGTCGTATTCAGCGCCCTGGGCTTCCAGCTGTTCCATGAAGTCGGTAGCAAATTCATTGCCGCTCATAGAAATTGTGCCAGGATAATTTTCAATCTTAGGAGAGTAGGTGATTTGTCCACCGAATCCGCCTTTTTCAATAACTAATGCTGTTTTACCATTTCGTAAAGAATAGAGGGCAGCTGTCATTCCAGCAGGCCCTCCACCTACGACGATTACATCGTACATAATTTTTTCCTTTTTATTAGCTTACTTTTGAGATATAGCCTTTGATATCAGAAACGCCTCTATATGTTTCAAAACCTTCGGCGCTTTCAACAATCATAGTTGGAGCCTGTTTAATACCAAACTTTGCAACAAGGTCTGGATGTTCTTCTGCAATTAATGCGTTATAAGGAATTCCTTGTTTTTCAAGAAGTGCTTTTGCGATTTTGCAGTTTGGACAACTTGGAGTTGTGAAGAGTAAAACCTTTGCACTTGATTCGCAGTTGCATGCTTTTGTAGGAACTTCTGCGTTTACTGCGCTGCTCTTTGGCCCATTATGACTAAGAACTGATTTAGCAATAACATATTCAGTTCTATCTTTGAATTCCTGAGACTTACCATCATTCCAGTTCTGGATTGGTCTGTAGTAGCCAGTAATTCTTGAGTAAACTTCTGTCTTCTTTCCGCAGTGTGGGCATTCATATACTTCACCAGCAATATAGCCGTGATCTTTGCATACACTGTAAGTAGGTGACATTGTGTAATATGGAAGCTTGTAATTTTCTGCAATCTTCTTTACAAGTGTAGCTGCTGCTTTCCAATCAGGAAGCTTTTCGCCAAGGAATGCATGGAATACTGTTCCGCTTGTATATCTTGTCTGAAGTTCATCTTGAATATCAAGGGCAGAGAAGATATCTTCTGTGTAGCTTACTGGAAGATGACTTGAGTTTGTGTAATATGGAGAACCATTATCATTTGCTGTGATAATGTCTGGATACTTTTCTTTATCATGTTTAGCTAATCTGTATGTTGTACTTTCTGCAGGTGTAGCTTCAAGATTATAAAGATCACCATATTGTTCCTGATAGTCTGAAAGTCTTTCTCTCATGTGGTCGAGAACTTCTTGTGTGAACTTCTGAGCCTTAGGATTTGATAAGTCGCATTTAATCCAGTTAGCATTAAGGCAAGCTTCATTCATACCAACAAGGCCGATAGTAGAGAAGTGGTTTTCAAATGTTCCAAGATATCTCTTTGTGTATGGATAAAGACCATTATCAAGAAGTTTTGTAATAACTGTTCTTTTTGTCTTTAATGATCTTGCAGAGATATCCATTAATCTATCAAGACGTGCATAAAAGTCTGCTTCGTCTTTTGCAAGGTAACCGATTCTTGGCATGTTGATTGTAACTACGCCTACAGAACCTGTTGATTCTCCGCTGCCGAAGAACCCGCCTGATTTTTTACGAAGTTCTCTTAAGTCGAGTCTTAATCTGCAGCACATTGAACGTACATCACTTGGTTCCATATCAGAGTTGATATAGTTTGAGAAGTAAGGTGTACCATACTTAGCTGTCATTTCGAAAAGAAGCTTGTTATTTTCTGTTTCGCTCCAATCGAAGTCTCTTGTAATTGAATATGTTGGAATAGGATATTGGAAACCTCTGCCGTTAGCATCGCCTTCAATCATAATTTCGATGAAAGCTTTGTTTACCATATCCATTTCTTTTTGACAATCACCATATGTGAAGTCTTGTTCTTTGCCACCAACAATTGCTGCTAAGTTCTTAAGGTCGTTTGGAACTGTCCAGTCAAGTGTGATGTTAGAAAATGGTGCTTGTGTTCCCCAACGTGATGGAGTGTTAACACCATATACAAATGATTGAATTGCTTGCTTTACTTCTTTTTGTGAAAGGTTATCAACTTTTACGAAAGGAGCAAGGTAAGTATCGAATGAACTGAATGCCTGTGCACCTGCCCATTCATTCTGCATGATACCAAGGAAGTTAACCATTTGGTTGCAAAGTGTTGAGAGGTGACCAGCAGGGGATGATGTAATCTTGCCATCGACTCCGCCAAGACCTTCAGTAATAAGCTGCTTAAGTGACCAACCTGCACAATAACCTGTGAGCATTGAGAGGTCGTGAATATGAATTGCAGCTGATCTATGAGCATCAGCTATTTCGTCGTCGTAAATTTCTGAAAGCCAATAGTTAGCTGTAATAGCTCCGGAGTTGGAAAGGATAAGTCCACCAACGGAATATGTTACTGTGGAGTTTTCTTTTACACGCCAGTCGTTAATCTTGAGGTAGTCGTCAACCAGGTCTTTATAGTCAAGCATGGTTGCGCTAACGTTTCTAACTTTTTCTCTTTGACGTCTATATAAGATGTAGGCTTTTGCTACATCTGCATATCCGCCTTCGGATAAAACTCTTTCTGCACTATCTTGAATATCTTCGACTGTGATTATGCCGTCTTTTACCTTTGAAGCGAAATCAGCAGTAACACGAAGTGCGAGCATATCAATAATAGTAGGGTGATACTCTTTTTCTATTGCATCAAATGCCATTGTAATGGCTTGGCTAATCTTTTTGATGTCAAAATCGACCTTTTTGCCATCTCTTTTAAGAACTTGGTACATTTAAAAAACCTCCACATAATGTACATTTACTACTGCGCATACACTAAATATTGGATATGCGCGTACAATAAATATAACATTTAGGAAGGTTATAGTCAATATATATTGTGATTTTTTTAGACAAAAACACAATATATTGTGTTTTTGTATGAATATTTATCTTAAAGCCCGCGAATTTCTACATTTTTTACGTTTTTCCTAACAATTTCAGCATATTTTTCCATGGTTTCTTTTGCCGGAGCGCTGAATCCGCTATAGACAACGGTATCTCTATCTGTAAAGGCCTGAAGAAAATATCTCTTTGCACCTTTAATTAGTTGTCCAATTCCTATAAACGAACTTTCGTCGTGAAGCTGATCTACAACTGTGGTGCGAAATTCATAGTCAACCCCGGAATACATTATAATTTCAATGCTTTCCTTGATTTTTGTGATATCAAGATTTGCTTTTCCGCTGGTTTGTGGGTATTTTTCAGGGCTATTTTTAATATCCATAGCCACATAATCTACTAATCTTGCATCTAATATAGATTTTAAAGCCTTAGGGTGAGCACCGTTTGTGTCTAATTTTGTAGCAAAACCAAGAGCCTTTACTTCTTTAAGCAGATCTGGCAATTCTTTTCTAAGAAGAGGCTCGCCTCCGGTAAAAGCAACTCCATCAAGAAGCCCTTGGCGACCTTTAAGGAAAGTTAAAAGCTCTTCATCTGTCATAATCACATCTGCAGATACATCTATTAATTCTGAGTTATGACAAAAAGGACATCTCATATCGCATCCGGCTAAAAAGACAGTGCAAGCTGTATGCCCTGGGAAGTCTAATAATGTTAGTTTTTGTAATCCATTAATATTCATAAAAAACCTTAATTCCTTTGTGTTTTTTATTGTATCATATGATATAATAAATCGGTTAAGAAGATAATAATTTTTATATTTATTTTTATTAAGGAGAATTCAAATGGTAAAAGTTGCAATTAACGGATTCGGTAGAATTGGCCGTCTTGCTTTTAGACTTATCAACGGAAGCAAGGCTTTTGAAATCGTTGCAATTAACGATCTCACATCACCTGATATGCTTGCATATCTTCTTCAGTATGACTCAGCTCAGGGTACATATGATAAGAAGGTTAAGGCTGGCGAAGATTTCATTCAGGTTGGATCAAAAAAATATAAGATTTACAAAGAAGCAGACGCAAGCAAACTTCCTTGGAAAAAGCTTGGTGTTGATGTAGTTCTTGAATGCACAGGTTTCTATACATCAAAGGAAAAGGCAGAAGCTCATATCAAGGCTGGTGCTAAGAGAGTTCTTATTTCTGCTCCTGCTGGCAATGACGTTCCAACAATCGTTTATAACGTTAACCATAAGACATTAACAAAGAAGGACAAGATTGTTAGTGGTGCTTCCTGCACAACAAACTGCCTTGCTCCAATGACAAAGGCTTTAAACGATCTCGCTCCAATCCAGAGCGGTTTCATGAGCACAGTTCACGCTTATACTGGCGACCAGATGATTCTTGATGGTCCACACCGCAAGGGTGATAAGAGAAGAGCAAGAGCTGCTGCAGTTAATATTGTTCCTAACAGCACAGGTGCTGCAAAGGCAATCGGTCTTGTAATTCCAGAACTTAAAGGTAAGCTTACAGGAAACGCTCTTCGTGTTCCTACACCAACAGGTTCAATCACAGTTCTTGATGCAGTAGTTGAAACAAAGAAAGAACTCGACGTTAAGAAGATTAACGCAGCAATGAAGAAGGCAGCTAACGAAAGCTACGGTTACACAGAAGAAGAAATCGTTTCAAGCGATATCGTTGGAATGAGCTATGGTTCACTCTTTGATGCTTCACAGACAGATTGCATGAAGATTAAGGACGACCTTTATGAAGTTAGAGTAACATCCTGGTACGACAATGAAATGTCATATACAAACCAGCTTGTAAGAACACTTAAGTATATGGGTTCACTCAAATAATTAACTTGCTTCAAAAGGCCCCAAATTATGGGGCCTTTTAAATATGTATATTTATGCACTCGCTGCATAAACCTTTAATATTTTGTTGAAAAATTAACAATTTAAGGGTATAATTAGTTGTTATTGGTATTTATTTTTTCATTGGAGGAGATAAACATGAAAAAGATTTTAGCTATTCTTCTCGCACTTGCAATGGTATTTACACTTGCAGCTTGTGGCGAAGAGAAGACTGAACCTGTAGCAGAAGAAGATTTCCATATCGGTATCGTAACAGGTTCTGTATCACAGTCAGAAGACGACCGTCGTGGTGCTGAAGCATTCCAGGCTATGTACGGTGAAGACAGAGTTACTCTTGCTATCTATCCAGATAACTTCACAGAAGAACTCGAAACAACTATTCAGACAATCGTAAACCTTTCTGATGATCCAGCTATGAAGGCTATCATTGTTAACCAGGCTGTTCCTGGAACAACAGAAGCATTCCGTCAGATCAAAGAAAGAAGACCAGACATCCTTTGCATTGCTGGTGAAGCTCATGAAGACCTTCCAGAAATCGGAAGCGCAGCAGATCTTGTTTGCAACAACGACTTCGTTGCAAGAGGATACCTCATCATCAAGACAGCTCATGAACTCGGATGCGACACATTCGTACACATTTCATTCCCAAGACACATGTCTTATGAAACAATGTCACGTCGTGTAGCAGTTATGCAGGCAGCTTGTGATGAATTCGGTATGCAGTTTGTTCTTGAAACAGCTCCAGACCCAACATCTGACGTAGGTGTTGCTGGTGCTCAGGCATACGTTCTTGAAAAGACACCAGAATGGATTGCTAAGTATGGTGTTAACTCAGCTTACTTCTGCACAAACGATGCACACACAGAACCACTTCTTAAGCAGCTTCTTGCTTATGGTGGATGCTTCATCGAAGCAGACCTTCCATCACCACTCATGGGATACCCAGGAGCTCTTGGTATCACAACAGATGATATCGCTGGCGACTTCGAAGCTATTCTTGGTAGAGTAGAAGAAGCAGTTTGCGAAAAGGGTGGCGCAGGCAGATTCGGAACATGGGCATATTCATATGGCTACACAGTATCTGCAGGTCTTGCACAGCACGCTATGAACGTAATCAATGGCGAAAGCGAACTTAACAACATCGCTGACATCGCTAAGGCTTACGGAATCTTCAGCCCTGGCGCTGAATGGAATGGTTCTAAGTATACTAACGCTGAAACAGGCGTAAAGAGCGACAACACATTCCTCGTATATCAGGATACATACATCATGGGCAACCCAGGTCACTACATGGGAGCAACAGCTATTGAAGTTCCAGAAAAGTACTTCACAACAAAGTAATTAGTATACGATAAAACTCAAATAAAGGGGGAGGGTTAGCCTCCCCCAATATTTTATTTTTATAGGACAGAATTATGAATAATGAAAAAGCTCCATTATTGGAGATGAAAAATATTAAAAAAGACTTCTTTGGCAACCAGGTCTTAAGTGATATTAATATTTCACTTAAAGAAGGCGATGTCCTTGGCCTTTGCGGCGAAAACGGAGCTGGTAAGTCAACACTGATGAACATTCTGTTTGGTATGGAATTTATCAAAGAGACTGGCGGGTTCGGTGGCGAAATTTTTATCAACGGAGAAAAAGTTGATTTTAACACACCTTTTGATGCAATTGCAGCTGGAATAGGTATGGTTCACCAAGAATTCTCACTTATCCCAGGATTCACAGCTGCAGAAAACATTGTATTAAACAGAGAATCAAAAAAGAAAAATGTCATTTCCCAAGTTTTTGGTGAAAGATTAGATACATTAAACTATAACGAAATTACCGGAAGAGCTGAAAAGGCTATTGAAAAAATGGGATTCAACATTAATCCAAACATGGTAATTTCCGATATGCCGGTTGGTCATAAGCAGTTCACAGAAATTGCAAGAGAGCTTTCAAAAGAAGATATGAAGCTCTTAATTTTAGACGAACCTACAGCAGTTCTTACAGAGTCTGAAGCGCAGGCACTTCTTGATTCAATCAAGTCTATGTCGGCACGCGGAATCGCAGTAATTTTTATTACTCATAGACTTCAAGAAATTATGACAGTATGTAATAAGGTTGTTGTAATGCGTGATGGTCTTGTAGTAATGGATAAAGATGCTGAAACAACCAGTGTTGATGAAATCACAAAGAACATGGTTGGTAGAGCTGTTGATGATACTGCAAATGCATCAAGAGAACTTAACTTAAACGAAAATGCTCCAATTGCAATGTCAATTCAAAGACTTTGGGTTGATATGCCTGGTGAAACTGTTCGTGATGTAAGTTTAGATATTCGTCAGGGCGAAATTTTGGGTATCGGTGGTCTTGCTGGTCAAGGTAAACTTGGTATTCCAAATGGCGTTATGGGTCTTTATGAAGCAGGTGGAAAAGTAATCTTTGAAGGAAAAGAAATTCCACTGAATAGCCCAAGAAGATGTCTTGATTCAGATATCGCATTTGTATCAGAAGATAGAAAGGGCGTTGGGCTTCTTCTTGATGAAAGTCTTGAATGGAATATTGCATTCCCTGCAATGCAAATACATAACAAATTCTTAAAGAACTATCTTGGTGGTTTAATCAAGTGGAGAGATGAAAAAGCAATTGAGGCTGTAACACAGCAATACATTGACGAGCTTGCAATTAGAACTCAAAACTCTAAGAAAAAAGCAAGACAGCTTTCCGGTGGTAACCAGCAAAAGATTTGCCTTGCGAAAGCATTTGCTCTTGAACCAAAGTTCTTATTTGTATCAGAACCAACAAGAGGTATCGACGTTGGTGCAAAAGCTATGGTTCTTGATTTCTTAAGAAAGAGAAATAAAGAAAGCGGTGTAACAGTCGTTATGATTTCTTCAGAACTTGAAGAGCTTAGACAGGTTTGCGATAGAATCGCAATCATATCTGGCGGTAAGGTTGCCGGAATTCTTCCAGCAACACAGCCATCAGAAGAATTCGGTAAATTAATGGTTAGCTCAGTAATTTAGAAAGGAGGGCATTGATGAGTAAATTAGTACAAGAAAAACTAACTTTTAAGGAAAGACTGCAGAACTTTTACAAAAGTTTTGGACTTCCACGTCTTATCATTGCAGCCTTCCTTTTGGTACTGTACATAGCTGCACCATTTGTTAATTGCGATCTTCCAACACAGATTACAAATACAATTAACAGATTTAGCTGGAACTGCGTAATGGTTCTTTCAATGGTTCCAATGATTCATTCCGGCTGCGGTCTTAACTTTGGTCTGCCACTTGGTATCGTAAGTGGACTTTTAGGTGCAACACTTTCAATTGAATTTGGTTTCACAGGCTTTATGAGTTTCGTAATGGCTATCGTTATTGCAACACCATTTGCAATTGTTCTTGGTGGTGGCTATGGTGCATTACTTAACAAAATTAAAGGCGGCGAAATGATGATTGCTACATATGTAGGATTCTCTTCAGTATCTTTCATGTGTATGATGTGGTTAATCCTTCCTTACCATGCTGCAAACATGGTTTGGGCTTATGCCGGAACAGGCCTTAGAACAACAATTTCTCTTGAAGGATTCTATGATAAAGCATTAGCAGGAATTCTTCAGATTAATATTGGTAATTTATCAATTCCAACAGGAACACTTATCTTCTTTGCAATTCTTGCCTTTGGTATGTGGGCATTCCTTCATACAAAGACTGGTACAGCAATGACAGCTGTAGGTTCCAACCCAACATTTGCAAAAGCTGCCGGAATCAATGTAGACAGAATTAGACTTCTTTCAGTTATTCTTTCTACATGGCTTGGTGCAATCGGTATCCTCGTTTACGAACAAGGCTTCGGTTTCATCCAGCTGTACATGGCACCATTTAATATGGCACTTCCAGCAGTATCAGCTATCTTAATCGGTGGTGCAAGTGTTAATAAAGCATCTATCTCCAATGTAATCATCGGTACATTCTTATTCCAGGGTATTGTAACAATGACACCTACAGTAATGAACTCAATGATTCATATGGATATGAGTGAAGTAATTCGTGTAATCGTATCAAACGGTATGATTCTTTACGCATTAACAAGAAAGTCGGAGGCATAGAAAAATGAAAAATTTAGTTAAAGCCGAAGACAATCGTTCATTCGGCAAGAAGTTATTAGGATTCATTGGAAACAATACAGTACCAATTATGTTTATCATCATTTGTATTGTATGTATTCCACTTTCAGGATTCTCACTTAGTTACTTAGCAAATGAAATCGTAACAAGAATGGGAAGAAACCTCTTCTTAATTCTTTGCTTACTTATTCCTATCATGGCAGGTATGGGTCTTAACTTCGGTATGACTCTTGGTGCTATGGCAGGTGAAATTGCATTAATCATTGTTGCAGATGCTCAGATTTGGGGTATTCCTGGAATCATCGCTGCAATGATTATCTCAATTCCTCTTTCAATTCTTTTAGGCCTCTGCTGTGGTAAGCTTTTAAATATGGGAAGAGGTCGTGAAATGATTACATCATATATCATTTCATACGTATTCAACGGTATTTACCAGTTAGTAGTACTGTATATGATGGGAAGCATTATTCCTATTAAACACACATCAATTAAGCTCCCAAGAGGTTATGGTATCAGAAATACTGTTTCACTTCTTAACATGAGACAGAGTCTTGATAACCTTCTTGCAATTAATGTTGGCGGAGTTAAGATTCCAGTTTTAACATTCTTAATTGTTGGAGTTCTTTGTATATTCATCGTTTGGTTCAGAAAGACTAAGCTGGGCCAGGATATGAGAGCTGTAGGCCAAGACCAAGAAGTTGCAAGGGACGCTGGTATTGACGTTGATAAGACAAGAATTATCTCAATGGTAATGTCTACAGTAATTGCAGGCTTTGGTATGATTATCTATCTGCAGAACATGGGTAATATTTCAACATATAGCTCACACTCACAGATTGGTATGTTCTGTATCGCAGCTCTGCTTGTAGGTGGCGCAAGTGTTGATAAGGCTAACATCGGAAACGTATTCCTTGGTGTTATTCTTTTCCACACAATGTTTATTGTTGCTCCAAAGGCTGGCGCAGCAATTACAGGCGACTCTATGATTGGTGAATACTTCAGAGTATTCGTTTCATACGGTGTAATTACAGTTGCACTTATTATGTACGAAGCTAAGAAGAGAAGGGCAAAGGCTGGTGCAGGCCGAGAACTTGCGGCAGCTCAAGCAGCAGAAGATGGAGGTGCAGCAAATGAAGACAAATAAGAAGACTCTTATTATTAGAATCGCTGTTATCTTAATCTTAATTGTTATTTGTGCAGTTATGTTTGTAATTGGTCGTGGCCATACAATCTATGTTGATAACAAGACTATTGAATATAATGGTCAAGAAATTGGTTCTAAGTCTGAAGTAGATGTATACTTTAACGATGAACTTGTAACAGAGCTTTATAAAGGTGAAAGAACAAGCTTTAAGATTCTTGGACAAACACTTAAGTTCAAGATTAGCGTTAAAGAAAGACAGAACTCAATGACTATGGATGAATACGAAATCGAATATAAGATTCCATATAATATGGATGGTATTCTTTTCAGTGTTCCGGCATGGCTCAATGAACTTCCTGAAGATCAAATTATGACTGAATTCGTTGTAGAAGAAGTAGTTGATGATAGTGAAATTGATCTTACAGAAGATATGGATATTACATCTGTAGAATAATTATTTAGCGCTAATGGCTTTGCTGTTAGCGCTATTGTTTAATAATAGTACATGGAGGCTATTATGGGAGTATTAAGCAATTTACAACCAAAGAATGTATTCGAATATTTCGAACAGCTTTGCAGTGTTCCTCATGGGTCACATAACACAAAGATAATTAGTGATTTACTTGTTAACTTTGCTAAAGAACATAATCTTAAGTATAGACAAGACGAGTTAAATAATGTTGTTATTTTTAAAGATGCAACACCTGGATATGAGAATGCTCCGGCATACATTATTCAAGGACATATGGATATGGTTTGTGCGCAAACACCTGACTGCACAAAAGATATGTCTAAAGAAGGTCTTGATTTAGTTACTGATGGTAAGTGGGTTTGGGCAGACAAAACATCTCTTGGTGGAGACGATTGTATTGCAGTTGCATGTGCAATGGCAATTTTAGCTGATGATACACTTAAGCATCCTGCATTAGAAGTAGTAATTACAGTAGACGAAGAAGTTGGCATGGACGGTGCATTCGGTTTAGATTGCAGCGACTTAAAAGCAAAGAGACTTCTTAATCTTGACTCAGAAGAAGATGGTGTATTCACAGTATCTTGTGCAGGTGGATGCAGATTTGATGGCTTTATTCCAACAAAACTTACAGAGATTCCAGAAGGATATTTAGTTGCTAAGATTAAAGCATTCGATTTCCTTGGGGGGCACAGCGGTTGTGATATTGTTGATGGTAGACTTTCTGCAAGCTATGTGCTTGGACAGTTCCTATATTTTGCAAGCACTCATAATGAAGGTATGCTTCTTGTTTCTGCTGAAGGTGGACAATTTGATAATGTAATTTGCACAAAGGCTGAAGCAGTTATTGCTGCACCTGCAGATGCAATTAATCCTATTAATTCTATGAGCCTTAGATATCGTGAAAAGATTAAGGAAGAATTAGCCGGAATCGATCCAAATGCAGAGCTCCAATTTGAATTAATTGGCAAACCTGAAGAGGGTATGAAGGCATACAACTTAGCAAAGACACAAAAGATTTTATCTTGCTGGAGTAAGTATGATTACGGCGTAAAGAAGATGCTTCCTGATTTTGATGGCATTCCTCAGACATCACAGAACATGGGCATCATGAAAGCCGATGAAGAAGGTTTCAAGTTTGGCATTTCAGTTAGATCTGCAATCAAAGCTGAAAAGCAAGAATTGATTGAGAAGAATACTGAAATCACAAAAGCTGCTGGTGGCACAGTATCACTTCATGGTGATTATCCATCATGGCCATATCAGAAGGTATCTGAATTTAGAGACCTCGCTTCAAAGGTATATGCAGATGTAACCGGCAAGGTTCCTGGAATGGCAGCAACACATGGCGGTCTTGAATGTGGATTATTTATTGAAAAAATTCCTGGATTAGATGCTATTTCTTGTGGTCCAGACCTTAAAGATATCCATTCTCCAAGAGAAAGACTCGATGTGACTTCAACAGAAAAATTATATAAATTTGTCTGCAAATTACTCGAAGAAAGCAAATAATTGCTTGACAGTATAGTGTTATTAGCTATATAATATCAAATGCGGTCTGTATTTAAGGGCCGCAATTATGGCGGTGTAGCTTAGTTGGCTAGAGCGTCCGGTTCATACCCGGAAGGTCGGTGG
>JAUNQK010000093.1 GCA_030536235.1 Bacillota bacterium | reverse complement strand
GTAGGATCAGGAAGAGTAGCAACAATTATTGAATAATTATAATTGCTATTGATAAGTATAGTAAATATAAGGGTTTCAGAGATTATGTCTCTGGAACCCTTTTTCTGTAGAGAATAGAAAATGCCACCAACACAGGGTTAGTGGCAACAATTTGACAACATTTTCTATAATTTCCATTCACGAGTCTCTCGACATATAGTCATTCCATTGAGAGGATCTGTAGTTAAATTATTAGGATACTGACCTTTCCATAGCTCATACATATCACTCTCAAGTTTCTTTTCTTCTTCTGATTCTGGATTAGTGTGATATTTTTCGTATGCTGTTAACCATGCGGAAAACGCTTTTCTCATTTCTTCAGCTTTATTTTCATCTGTAGGCTTGAATCTAAAAACATATTCCTCTTCACCGTCAGAATAATCTTCTTCAATAGTGAGATTGAAAGTTTCTTCTAAATCAAAGAGTGTATGCATCAATCCGTCAATCGTATCCGGTTCATTATTGGATAAAGCTGCTGGTTCTACATCAAGAGCTTGTGCAAATCTCTCAACCAAGTCGTCTTTAGGATTTCTTTTTCCTGTTTCGTACTGTCCTACACGCAAATCACTTAGCTTCACATGATAGCCAAGATCGAGCTGGGTTGCTTGTCGTATTAATCGGAACTTTCTGATTTTTTCTCCTATTTTCATGGATAAACCACCTTTCTGTATGACATAAATTTAATATAACACAATAACAAATAAAGGTAAATAAAAAAGTGACATACATTTTGTTGACAACACAAAAATGATATGGTAAACTTAACAAAATCAAACATAACAAAAATGAGATAACATAAATGTTATGTTAGAGAAAGGAGGTGAGACATATGGCAAAGAATTACTATTTATCTGCAGAGCAGGTATCTCAGTTATTAAATGTATCCTTAAGTACCAGTTACAAGGTCATCAGAAAAGGCAATGAACTTTTAGCAAAGGAAAACTATCAGGTAATTCCTGGTAGAATACCAGCTCCAATGCTTGAAAAAATGTACTTTGGTTTGAACTTAACTGAAAGAGAGGATATCGCTAATGCCTGTGTATAAGGATGAGGATGGCAAAAGATGGCGAGCTGTTTATCGAGTAAGACTTAGGGATGGAAGCTCTAAGCAGAAATCAAAGCGTGGTTTTAGAACAAAGAAGGAAGCGGAAGAATTTATTATACAGCAACAGAAAGCTATGAAAACTGACCTTGGTATGACGGTAGAAACATTTATCAATGAAAAGTATATGCCAGATATCAAGGCGAAAGTAAAGGAGCGTACATATATGACAAAGGAACATATGATTCGTACACATATATTAAATGCTCCAATTGCAAAAATGGGTATGAATGCAGTAAAAGCGCAGGATATTATAGCCTGGCAGAATGACATATTAAATAAAGGTTATTCTGATTGTTACAACAGAACATTGAATAATCAGATTGTTGCAATTTTTCTCCATGCAGTAAATTTCTATGATCTTGAGAAAAGTCCATGTAAAGGAATCAAGAAGATTGGAAAGGCTGATGCAGAGAAGCAGATGATTAGGTATTGGACCAAGGAAGAGTTTGATCAATTCATAGGTTCCATAGATAAGGAAACAGACAGAATGTACCATCTGCTATTTGGAATTCAGTATTATTGTGGATTTCGAATTGGAGAAACACTGGCACTTACAAAGGCTGATATTAATCATACTGAAAAATCAATTTTTATTTCTAAAACCTACGATAGAAGAGTGAGAAGAGATATTGTTACTTCTCCTAAGACTAAAAACTCAATGAGAAAGGTGTTTTTACCAGATGCATTATTTGAAGAACTTGAAGCATACTTAGATACATTGTATGAGCTTCCTGATGATGAAAGAATCTTTCCTATCATTATAAGAGCTGTGGAAACCAAGATGCATAGACAGATGAAAAAGGCTGGTATCACTAATATTATTAGACTGCACGATATGCGCCACTCATGTGCGAGTTTCTATCTGTCTAATGGTGCTGATATGTATGCAATTCAAAGATTGCTTGGACATGCAAGTATTGAAGAGACCATACATACATATTCACATTTTAGTCCTGAGCAGGATAGACAGATTGCCAATTTAGCCAACAGATTAAACAAAAAAATTAGCGAGTAATTGCAGTTACTCGCTAGTTGAAGAATCATAGAGCCTCTCTATAAATTCCCTGACACGGATATTATAGCAGAGGCTCTCCTAAAATGAAACAAAAAAAGGAGGGCACAATTGAATATTTTTGAAGAAGTAAAAAGCTGTGTTACAGCAAAAGATGTAGCAGTCCATTATGGACTTAATGTGAAAAGAAATAATATGGCATGTTGTCCATTTCATAATGATCACAATCCCAGTATGAGCATTAAAGAATATTATCATTGCTTTGCCTGTGGGGCACATGGGGATGCAATTAATTATGTTTCGGAAATGTTTGGATTAAGACCATATGATGCTGCATGCAAGATTATTGAAGACTTCTCTTTGCCGATAGCGGTTAAGGTGCTAAGTCCTGAAGAACTTAAAATTGCTAAGATTCAATATGAGAAGGCACTTCGGGAAAAGAAACGTCAGGCTGAGCAGAGAGAACGTTTTCGTAAATGGTGTAATGAAAAAATTGAATCCTTAAAGGATGCAGAGGATGTTATTGAAGCGGTTGAAAATAGTATAGTTGCTCAGTGCGGCGTAAATGCTATGAATTCCAATGACTTTGCGACAGTAATATGTATGAAATCTACAATTGAATATTGGCTGGATATTCTCTGCTTCGGAACTATGGAAGATAAGCTTGAATTTTTTGTCCATGGAAGGAAGGAGGTGGAGAATCGTGTCAGAGAATTGTTCGAGATCGGAGCCAGATATATGGCAGGAGGCTGCGCAGATACTGGACGAGGAATATGCCAGTGTGGATAGTATTTTAGCGGATTTGGATGTTTCAGAAAACAATCAGGTTAAGGGTTCACTTGAAAACTGTATGAAGATACTAAAAAGAGATCCCTTGCTAAAAGGTGCAATATCTAAAAATGAACTTACATGCAGAGAAGATATTGTTAAACCGATGCCATGGAAGAGGACTGGTGCCACCAT
>JAUNQK010000092.1 GCA_030536235.1 Bacillota bacterium | reverse complement strand
TTTAATTAAATTATTTTTACCTTCTTTTGCAAGAAGTGATGCTCTTTCAATAGCAGCTTGCATTTCTTTTACAGAAATAATAGCTCTTGTTTTATATTCCTTTGGAATAATATCTTTATATTTAATAAATTCGCCTTCAAGAAGTCTAATAACAATTCTTGTTTCTTCATTAAATATTTCAGCTTTCTTTTCATCAATAATTAATAAAACTTCACTTGTATCACTTTCTGATAAAATCTTTGATACTTCATTTAATATTCTTGCAGGAATAATAACTTTTCTTTCAGGACCATTAATAGGTGCATTAGCAATAGCCATTCTAAATCCATCAAGTGCAGCTATTTCTAAACTCTTTTTATTAAATGATAATAAACAACCTGTTAAAGTACCCTTCTTTTCATCAATACTTGCAGCAAATGATGTTTTCTTAATTAATGATTTAAATATTTCTTTATCAAGTACTACTTTATTTAATTCATTAACCATTCCTATGCTAGGAAATTCATCTGCAGGAAGTGTAACAATACTAAATTCAGATCCTAAACATGAAATAGTAAGTTTTCCGCTTGTTTCTTTAATCTTTACTATTGCACTTGGAAGTTTTCTAATAATATCTTCAAATAATTTAGCATTAACAACAAGTGATCCTTCTTCATCTGCTTGAACTTCAATTGATGTTTCAATTGATAAATCTAAATCTGATGCTGTTAAATAAAGTCTATTATCTTTTACATTTAAAAGAATTCCTTTAAGTACAGGAATAGTTGTTCTAACGCTTACTGCTTTATCAACTATTGATAATGCTTTTATAAGTGAAAGCTGAGTACAAGCGAATTTCATGATTAACTCCTTAATTATTATTAATTATTTTAGTAGTATTAGTAGTAGGGCCTGTTTATTATTTAATAAGTCCTACAAACATTTAATTTTTAATACATATAGTTGTTAATAAACTGTGGATAAGTTTGTAAAAGTTATTAACTTCTCTGTTAATTATTCTTTCCAAACTGTGCTTCAATAATCTTTAATTTATCAGCAAATTCTTTGTTATTCTGAATTTCTTCTTCGATTTTCTCACAGCTATAAAGAACTGTTGTATGGTCCCTACCACCAAATTCTTGCCCTATCTGAGGAAGAGATAGTGAAGTATGGGTTCTAATAAGGAACATTGCTACTTGCCTTGGACCTACGAAAACCCTTGAACGCTTTGAACTTTCAAGGTCTGAGATTTTAATTCCGTAGAATTCAGCAACAGCCTTTTTAATATTTTCAGGGGTTACTTCCCTTTCCTTAATAATGAATACATCCTTAAGGATTGATTTTGCATAGTCTTTTGTGATCTTTTCGCCTGAAAGTCCAGCCATTCCAAGGACTCTAGTAAGGGCCCCTTCTAGCTCTCTGATGTTATCAGTAACGTTTTGAGCGATTAAATCAAGTACTTCTGCAAGGTTTTGATCAATTGATAAGCCCTTTTCTTCTATCTTTTGCTGCAGAATAGCAACTCTTGTTTCGTAGTCTGGGGCTTGGATATCAGCAATCATACCTTGGCTAAACCTTGTAATCAGCCTATCTGGAAGATCTTTTAAGTCCTTTGGTGGTTTATCTGAGCTGAGTACAATTTGTTTGTTTGCAGAGTAAAGAGCGTTGAAAGTATTAAATACTTCTTCAACGGTCTGTTCTTTTCCTGCAAGGAACTGAATATCATCAAGAAGAAGAATGTCCACTTTTCTATATTTTTCGTGGAACTCTTCTGTTGACTGGCCTTTAATTGCTTTAATTAGTTCATTTGTAAAGGCTTCAGTTGTAATATATAGAACCTTTTTCTCAGGGTTCTTTTCTTTTACGTAGTGGGCAATTGCTGTTAAAAGATGAGTCTTTCCAAGACCTGAACCACCGTAGATAAACAGTGGATTGTATTCAGGTGTAAATTGTTCAGCAATTGCAAGGCTTGCAGCCAATGCAAGTCTATTATTAGGACCAGATACAAAGCTATCAAACGTATAGTGAGTATATGTAAAATCAGGTACTTCGCCTATATCTTGTTCTTCCACAAGTCTAATAGTATATGGCTTTCCAAAAATCTGAACGATTGCCTGCTCAATAATATGATAGTTAGTATTAATCATATTCTTTTGCATAGGGTTTGTTTCCGTTGCAGCAAAAGCAATCACAGCATTTTCTTCATCAATAGATACAGGAGTAAGTGGTCTGTACCATTGATCAAGTTTTACTGCATTGATCTTATCTGTTGGACAAGCATCTAAGACTTGTTTCCATTTAGTTTTTAGTTCTGTAATTGTCATCATTAACCTCTAAATATTGTGCAGCCCATATTATATCAAAAAAGGTTTTCCACAGGAATACCCCTTTTTGAAGCCAGTATTTGCAGTTTTTCCACATGTTATTCACTATTTTGTGGATAAAAAGATTAAATTTCTTCACATCCACAATATATAGGGAAGAGGGGAGGTGTTTTTACCAAAAAATAATTTTAAAAAATTTTTAAGCAAAAATAAGGCAAAAAGCCCTCTTTTTTGGCCAAAACTTGATTAAAGTTAAATTTTAGCAAATCCCGTATATTGGGCGATTTTTGGCCTTAAAATTGAAATTGCCTACAAGATATGGTAGAATAAGCTGTTATAATATGTTTTTAAACGGAGGAAAAAATGGCAAAAGAAACTAAAAAGCCACAGGAATACAATGCCGAGCAAATTCAAGTCTTAGAAGGACTTGAACCAGTTAGAAAACGCCCGGGCATGTATATCGGAAGCACAGGAGAAAGAGGACTTCATCACTGTGTTTACGAAATCGTAGATAACTCTGTGGACGAAGCTCTTGCAGGTTTTTGTAAGAACATCGAAGTTACAATTCAAAAAGACGGAAGCTGCCTCGTAGTCGATGACGGACGTGGTATGCCTGTTGATATGCATCCAAAGGAACACAAACCAGCAATGGAAGTAATCATGACAGTACTCCATGCCGGCGGTAAATTTGGTAAAGGTGGATATCAGGTATCTGGTGGTCTTCACGGCGTTGGTGCATCAGTTGTAAATGCACTTTCAACAGAAATGATTGTTGAATCACTTCGTGATGGAAAAATTCATCAGATGAAATTTAGTCG
>JAUNQK010000091.1 GCA_030536235.1 Bacillota bacterium | reverse complement strand
AGCTTTTAAGCATTTCTTCATAACGCTTCTGATTCCATCTTGGATATAAATTTTTATAAAACTTTGATTCAGATTTCAAATTATATCCATTAAAGAAGAATAAATCATCTGGGATTATTCCTAATCTTTCTTTAATTGCAATGTTATCAAAAATCTTTTCGCCATCCATTTTAATAGAGCCTTCATTTGGCATATAGATTCCGGCCAAATGTTTAATAAGTGTAGTTTTACCAGAACCATTTACACCAATAAGCCCATAGATGGAGCCTTTATTAATTTTTAAATTAAGTCCTTTAAGAGCATCAAAGTCATTAAAGCTTTTATATAAGCCTTCAATCTCGATCATTATAAAGCTCCCCCTTTCTTAATTTCATCAATAATTGTTTTAATAATCTCTTCTTCACTTATACCCATATATTTAAGTTCTTTAACATTTTGGGTGATTGCAGAATATAGTTTTTGCACATTAGCTGAATCAGGAGCCGGCCTTGTTTCTGAAACAAAACATCCCCTGCCAGGCACTGTATAAATCCAAGATTCAGATTCTAAAGTTCTAAAAGCTTTTGCAATCGTATTTGGGTTTACTGTTAAAGAGGCACTTAAATCACGAACAGAAGGAAGCTTGTCGTTTGGGCTAAATTCCCCTGAGACAATGCAAGTTTTAAAGCCTTCAACTATCTGTTCATGTATGGATTTTTTGTTTAATAAATCCAGTTTAAACATTTTTACCTCCAAAATACAAAAACAGTGTACTACCTGTAATAGTACACTGTCAACACTTTTTAGTAAAATTTATTGCAAATAATCTTTTGCGCCATGAAGCTTCATCCAGCGAAGTTTACATTCCATTAAATTGTCAAGAACTTCGTTGCGGTAGCCCTTCTTTTCTTCCAGAACCTTTTGAAGCTTAAACATATCATTATAAGTTAATTCAAGGTAATCATCTTTGCCAAAACTTCCATCTGGGTAAATACAATAATGAAGGTCGTTATCTGGTTTTGTCCATGAATATCCAGTATTTTCAATGGCTTTTAACATTTTATCAGCCAATCTTGCAAGGTCAATGCGATGCAAAATATCGCTCATTTTATATAAAACACTTATTTCTGAAAGCTGGTGATTTAAAGATGTATTAACCTTTGTAAAATCAGCTTCTTCTGACCAATAATCAGGAACCCAAATGCCACCTTTTTTATCAGATCTTCCGCACTGTTCTACCATATTTACAAAGAAATCAGCATATTTTTCCATAGCTTTATATGCCGAGCTATTCATATATAACTCATAAGATTTTATGAAAATTTCCATCAAATCTGAGTTAAATCTTGTGTCATAGTATCCTGCCGGAATATTAAAATCTTCGTAAAGCCAGTCAGATCTTGACTCACTTGGGAAGAAACCTAATTCATTTTGCTGAAGCGACATTGTATCAATAATGCAGAATAACATATCGTCCATTACACGATAACGAGGGTTTGCATTAACAAAGCTTGCACCTAAATAGCATGCTTGGCATCTTGAATATACATTTTCTCCAGTTGGGTAATAATTTGATGCGGCCTTTCTGTAGAAGCCAGTATAAGTCCAGCGATTATCCCCATCCATTGTAAGCTGAATCCATGCAGGGTCAACTTCGTTTGTAGCCCAATTCATAAAATCTGCATTGCTGTACACAATCATAAAATCGGAGCAACAATTTTCAGCCACAATATCGGTGACAAGTTCAATATCAAAGCCATCTTCGGCCTTTTCTACCTTTAGATAACCATCAAATTCCGGCAAATATTCAAGAGAATCATTTTCAAGGAATTTATACTGCTTTGGTGTATAGCAAGCTACATCAAATTCCTTAGAATCAATAAATAAAAGTGAAGGATCATATTCACCTTCTTCTAATGGGAAAGTTTCAAATTCTCCATTATCATAATAATGAATAGAAGCATCTCCTACTATATGTAAGGCCTGAAGCACAACAGGCTCTTCAGTGATTCCATGTAAAGAACCAGAAACAACTGTATCCCCATTTGGGATGTCGTAATGTCTTAAATAAAGATCTCCGCCAGATGTTTCTTCAAGAATCTCTGAAATTTCAATGTTTTCAACACCATTATGCATTTCTCGTTTTGCTATAACATTATTATTGTCATCCACAAAAAGACTTTCAGCATAAGTAAAATGCTGAACGTGAGTCACGCTTGAAATGATAGGAATTACACAAACAAGCAGGCATATTATAAGTTCAATGTAATGTTTTCTCTTAAGTTTTGCCATATTCTATATAGTATGTCACAAGAAAAGGTTAATTTCAAGAACAGTATTTTTAAAGATGATATATTATTCTCCTTCAACGATGGCCAGCATCACTATTCCGGCAATTACAAGGAAAATATATATATATTGAAGTTTAGTAAGCTTCTCCTTTAGGAATATTCTCGCTAAAAGTAGTGATACAATGCAGCCCGATGAGATAATCGGGGCAGCAATTGCGCCATTTCCACTCATAGCATAAACATAAGTGAACTGGCCAGCTGTTTCGCATACTGCGGCTAACATTTTATTGTGCTGGGTCTCGAGTTCAAATTTTACGCCCTTTGCTTTGATAAAAATCAGAAGAATTATTGCAACAATAAAGAAAGTAAGTTCGTAACTGGTATTTGCGATATCTTCAATTGTTTCTTCAGTTATGTTTACAAGCTTTGTTGTATCCATTTCTAAGTAAGTAATATCCAAAAAGCTTCCCAGCGCATCTAAAAGTGCATAGCAAAATGGCATAGCAAAAGCAACTGCAGCCATCTTTTTGCCTAATTTTTTACTGCGATCTGTTTCTCCGCTTCTTTCAAGAAAACCTACACCTAATATTCCGGCAACAATAACCAGAATTGCAATTACAGAAACCCCTTGAATGCTGTCTTTTAGAATTAAGACGCATAAAAGTGCGCAAATAGCACCAGAAGTGTTTTCAATAGGGTCGGAAATTGATTCTTCGATAAAACGCATACCAAAGAATGAAAGCGCCATAGATACTATGTAACAAAGCGAAACTGGAAGATAAGTGATTAAATTCGCAAAATCGTACCCAATATTACCTGTTAATATTGTAAAGATAGCATGCGCACCCATTACAAAACCGACACATACCGTTATTT
>JAUNQK010000028.1 GCA_030536235.1 Bacillota bacterium | reverse complement strand
TCAGTATGATCTTCAGAAAAATCTTCATAATCAAGTTCTTTGATTAATGAGAACTTACAGGCATCAGGGTTTTCTTTATAAGCTTTCTGCAAAGATTTGTTTGGCCAAGACCCAAACTTAAGCTGAAAACTTGTGCTGTTAAAGTCAGCATTAGCATCAGTTGACATATCTACCCACATTTCATCGCCGCATTGCCAGCAAACTATACCCATTTTAGGATGCCTATTATTATATTGTTCTTTAAGTGCTTTCTTTTTCTCGTTATCCATTTATTCTACCTCTTTCTTTGTGCATAGTGTTCTATCTAAACCTAAGCACCATATGTTCTAATAAAATACTCGGCGAATGCTTTTATTTCAAATCGGTCAAGGTCTTTCCGGAAATTCTATATACTGTCCAATCCGACATTGGTTCAGCTCCCATTGATTTATAAAATTCAATACTCGGTGTATTCCAGTCGAGGCACCACCATTCAAAACGGCCACAACCTCGTTCATTTGCTATGGCTGCCAATTTAGTTAATAAAGCCTTCCCGTATCCTTTGCCTCGATATTCCGGCAGTACAAATAAATCTTCTAAATATAACCCTGCTCTGCCAAGAAAAGTTGAAAAATTATGAAAGAATAGAGCAAAGCCCACCTCTTTATCGCCTTCCAAAACGAAAATTACTTCTGCTTTTTTCTTATCAAAAATCCATTCTTTAAGTAATTCCGGAGTAGCTACTACCTGATCAAGCATATGCTCGTAATCGGCAAGAGATTTAATAAATTCCAATATGAGATTAACATCGTTTTCATTTGCAAATCTAAAATCCATTTTTTACACCTTATAAAAAAATGGCATATTTCTATGCCATTTTAATTAAATGCTATCAAGTTCACCGCAGGCATCCTTGCTATATTTTTTCTTGAAAATAATATATAGCACAATGCCTAATACAAATGCACATGCACTCAGCACCATAGCCTGCCTAAATGGCCCAATATATAAACTATCGGTTCTCAAGCTTTCTACAAAGAATCTTTCCAGTGAATAAAAAATCATGTAGAAGCAAACAAGTTGCCCTTTAAATTGCGTTCTTCCGCTTTCATCCCACCAAAGTATGAAAATGAAAAGCAAGAAGCACCAAATCGATTCATATAGAAATGTTGGGTGAACCCATTTACCATCAGCAAAAATTGCCCATGGAAGATTTGTCTCAATGCCGTGAGCTTCACTATTGAAATAATTCCCCCAGCGACCAATTGCCTGAGCCAGTGGCCAACATGGAGCAGTAAGTTCTATCCATGAAAGTAAATCTTCTTTATAATGCTTTGCGACAAAATACATGGAAATAACAACAGCAATGATTGTTCCATGTATTGCAAGACCGCCACCTCTAAAGTGTAATATTTGATCTAAGTGATCTTTATAATAGCTCCATCTAAATATTACATAATAAGCCCTTGCGCCAATTATTCCGGCAGGGGCACACCAAACAAAGAAATCTAACAATCTATCTGGCGATAACAATTTCTTTGGTGCTCTATAGTAAGCAAGAAGCACCGCAACAATCATTCCTGTAGTTAAACAAATTGCATACCATCTAATACTAACCCCGAAAATAGTAAATGCTATAGGGTTAGGAACTGGTAACCATCCCATTATAATTCTCTTCTCCCTTCCATAGCCTTTGACAGAGTAACTTCATCCGCATATTCCAAGTCTCCCCCAACTGGAATGCCGTGAGCAATGCGAGAAACTTTTATTCCTGCAGGCTTTATTAGCTTTGCAATGTACATTGCAGTTGCTTCACCTTCAATTGTCGGATTTGTTGCAAGAATAACTTCTTTAACATCTTCACTTTGAAGCCTTACTATCAAAGATCTAAGATTAATATCATCTGGCCCAATTCCATCTATTGGTGAAATTGCACCATTTAATACGTGATACAAACCATTATATTCTTTAATTCTCTCCATAGCATGAACATCTTTAGGGCTTTCAACCACACAGATTACGCCATGGTCTCTATTATTATCATTACAAATTGGGCAAGGGTCAACATCTGTTAAGTTTCCGCATACACTACAATACTTCATAGTAGTTTTTGCTTCCTTAATAGCATCAGCAATTTCAAAAGCTTCTTCTTCACTCAATGAAAGAATATAAAATGCAAGCCTTTGTGCTGTTTTTCCACCTATGCCTGGCAATTTGCTTAACTGCGCAATTAATTTAGTTAATGGTTTAGAATAACGATTCATTTAAAAGCCGAGGTTTAAACCACCTGTTACTTTACCCATTTCAGTTTCTGCAATCTCGTCAATCTGACGCATTGCTTCGTTACTTGCTGCAATAATTAAATCTTGAAGCATTTCTACATCATCAAGAACTTCTTTATCTATTACAACAGATGTAAGCTGATGTTTTCCATTAACCTTTACAGTTACTGCTCCACCGCCTGCACTCGCTTCAGTTTCAGTTGCATCAATTTGTGCCTGAACTTCGCCCATTCTATTCTGAAGAGCCTGAACCTGTGCCATTCTAGCTTGCATATCTTGTTTTGGTGCATGTGGCTTTTTACCAGCCTTCATTCCTTTACCCATTTTCTCTCCTTGCCATTTCAACTAAGGCTAACTCAACTGGAATACGTGGCCTTGGCGACCAACGTGCATTTTGAATTGCTTCTGAAAGCAACTTAATGCATTTATCCAAATCTCTAAGTGAAGCTTTCTTTGCTTGCACTTTTAACTTTTCAATATTTTCAATACTTAGGTTTAAAACATTTTCCGGATGCTCTAAGTATCTAATAAGCAAAATATTTCTAAAGTGATCAAGTAAATCACGAGTAAATTGATTTACTTCTTTTCCGTTCATCAGCAATTCATTTAAAACAACCAATGCTTTACCTGCATCACCATCTAATATTGCATCGGTTATTTCAAGACAAGCCTTAGTTCCTGTCATGCCAAGCAAGAATAACACATCGTCTCTGGATAATGTTTTTTGCCCACTAATGCATCTATCAAGAAGTGATAACCCGTCTCGAACAGACCCATCTGCATTAGATGCAAGAAGTCTCAATGCATCATCTTCTGCAGCAACTCCCATCTTGTCACAAATATTTTTGAAGTGCTTAAACAACTTTTCTTCTGAGACTCTTCTAAAATCAAGTCTAAGTGAACGTGAAAGAATTGTTGCCGGAAGCTTTTCAGGTTCTGTTGTCGCTAAAACAAATACTGTATGTTCAGGTGGTTCTTCTAATGTTTTTAATAATGCATTAGCAGCAGCACCTGTAAGCATATGAGCTTCGTCTAAAATATAGACTTTCTTTTTACCCATTGCCGGAGGATAATTTACGCTTTCTCTAATATCACGAATATCCTCTACGCTATTGTTTGAAGCAGCATCGAGTTCAATGACGTCAATAAAATTACCAGCCGCAATTGCTTTGCAAGCTTCGCATTCACCACAAGGAAGCCCATCTTTTGGGTCTGTGCAGTTTAATGCCTTTGCAAGAAGCCTAGCAGTTGTAGTTTTGCCAGTACCACGAGTACCACAGAACAAATATGCATGCCCTGTTGTTTGAGTCTTTATTTGATTTTCTAAGATCTTAACTATATGCTCTTGTCCAATTAATGAATCAAAAACTTCAGGTCTAAAAGATCTATAAAGTGCTTGGTACATAATTCCTCACTAATACATAGCCCGTCTGTTGAACCCAGGCTTATCTGCGGCACACAGGAAAATCCGCTTATCGCTGCTTCCTTCCGGACCTGACGAGGTTCACAGCATCCCATTGCGCAGGACCCGGGCTCAACAGGCGGGCTGCTATATATTTAACACCTTATTATACTACATTTGCACGTCTATTTCTATTTTTCCTTAGATAAAATAGTATCAATAGCGAGTGGTAAATCTTTCAGCGCTGGCTCGAATTTAACACCATACCAATGTTCTTCTTTATCATCAATAGTTTTCTCGATGCATCCACAAGTAAATGCAGCAGCAAGGCCAGCAGATACATATGTATCAAGCCCACGCATTTTTGCGCCAACAAATACTGAAGAATAAATATCTCCGGTACCATGGAATGATGTTGAAATCTTTTTATGTTCATAATACTTAAAGCTTCCGGCCTCATAAACAGCAACACCTGTTGTCTCGGCTTTGAAGCTTACACCTGTTAAAACAATGTTCTTGCAACCCAACGCTTCAAGTTTATAGCAAAGTTCTCTAACGTAGCCTTCGGTATATACTTCTTTATACTCGCTTCCGGTTAAAAGACATGCTTCAGAAATATTAGGAAGAACTACATCTGCCATAGCGCAAAGGCTTTTCATAGCTTCAACATAATTCATATCAAATGCCGGATACAGTTCTCCGTTATCAGCCATTGCAGGGTCAACTACTTTATAGCAATCTTCCTTCATTAATTTCTTTACATAATCAATATGTTTTACAGACCCCAAATAGCCTGTGTAAACACAATCAAACTTAAGATTTAGTTTTTCCCATTTCTCAATAATTGCAGGGACTTCATCTGCCAAGTCGAGGCAAGTAAAACCGACATCTCTAAACTTGCCGGCTGTATGTGTTGATAATATAGCTGTAGGCAGTATTGCGCATTCAACTCCGCACGCAGAAATGATTGGAAGTGCAACTGTCGTACTGCACTGTCCGAAACAAGATATATCTTGCACGCTTAATACTTTTTTACTCATTATTTAATCATCTCCATAAATTCATTTTCATCAATGATTTTTATTCCAAGTTCTTGTGCTTTAGTAAGCTTACTACCAGCTTCATCACCAGCAAGAACATAGCTTGTCTTCTTAGATACAGAACCACTTGCCTTTCCACCAAAGCTTTCAATAATAGCGCTAGCTTCATCACGTTTTAATGTTGGAAGTGTTCCTGTAAGAACAAAGGTCATTCCGGCGAATCTATCATCTTTCTTACTTGCAACAGAAAGAGATTTCATATTAACGCCAATAGCTTTAAGCCTTTCAATTATATCTCTATTCTTTTTATCAGCAAAGAACGAAGTAATATCATTAGCAGCAACTTCTCCAAAGTCTGGAAGAGTCATAAGCTCTTCTGCAGTCGCAGCCATTAAAGAATCCATATCTGCATAATTTGAAGCAAGCACCTTTGCAGATTGTTTGCCAACATTTCTAATGCCAAGACCAGTAATTAATCTATCAATATTATTTGATTTTGATTTTTCAATAGCATTAAGAATATTGTTTACTGTTTTGTCTTTACCAACGATGCCTTCTTCTATTAATCGTTCTTTTTGATCTGCTAAAGCATAAATATCAGGAATACTCTTAATATATCCTTCAGAGATTAAGCTTTCAATTGCAGCAGGGCCAAAGCCGTCCATATTCATTGCATCTTTACTAATGAAATAAGACATAGCACGATTATCTTTTGCAGGGCAGCTGTCGCCTGTGCAGTGAAGATGCACGCCGCCTTCTTCACGTTCTGCCTTTGCACCGCAAACAGGGCATCTATCTGGCATTTTATATGCAATGGTATTAGCTGGTCTTTTCTCTTTTACAACGCGAAGCATCTCAGGGATAATATCACCAGCTTTTTGCATGATAATAGTATCGCCTACCCTCACATCTTTTTCATCAATGTAATCTTGATTGTTAAGAGTTACCCTTGATACTGTTGTTTCAGCCAATCTAATCGGTTTTAAAATTGCAAGTGGAGTCATTCTTCCGGTTCTTCCAACTTGAACAATAATATCTTCAACTACTGTTTCTTTTTGTTCTGGCGGATATTTATATGCGACAGCCCAGCGAGGAACCTTAGATGTCATTCCAAGCTTAATGCGATCGTCTAAGTTGTCTACCTTTACAACTGCGCCATCAATTGCAAAATTTAAATCCCAACGTGTATTACCAATATCTTCAATTGCGGCCCATACTTCATCAGCAGTCTGCGCCTTTGTAAGATTTGGTGAAGTAGCAAATCCCATAGAAGAAAGCCACTCAAGAGTTTCAATATGAGAGGTAAAATGTTTACCTTCACAAACTTCCATATTAAAGATAAAAATATCAAGACCGCGTTCTGCTACAATTTTTGGATCAAGTTGGCGAAGTGTTCCGGCAGCAGAATTTCTTCTATTCTGATAAATCTTTTCACCTCGCTTTAGTTGCTTTTTATTAGCAGCTTCGAAGCTTTCTGTAGACATATAGCATTCGCCACGAACTTCAAGATATGGAAGCTTTTCCGGAATTGTTTTTGGAATGCTTCTAATTGCTAAAGCATTTTCAAACACACCTTCTCCAATAACGCCGTCGCCACGGGTAATTGCTTCAACTAATTCTCCGTTCTTATATCTTAATACTAACGTGAGACCATCGATTTTCTTTTCTACTGCAAAGAGTGCATTAGGAAGTTCTTCTTTAACTCTTTTTACAAAATCGTAAACATCTTCCTTGGAAAATACATCTTGCAATGAAATAACAGGAACATCATGCTTAACCTTTTTAAATTCACGTTTTGTTTCTCCGTGCACATGCTGAGTTGGAGTATCTTTATGAACCCATTCAGGATGTTCTGCTTCTATGCGCCTTAATTCTAAAGATAATTGATCGTAATCATAATCACTTATCTCAGGAGTATCTTCGTCATAATATCTTTGATTGTGATATGCAATAAGCTCGTAGAGCTCTTCCATACGTTTTTTTGAACTCATTATTCCACCTTAGTAAGAGGGGCCATATCTTTTGCAAGTTTCTTACTACCCTCTTCAAATTGAACTGTTAATATATTTCCATCAACATCTAATACTGTGCCAACACCAAATTTAATGTGATCAACTTTATCACCAGGTTGAACCTCAACATTAGCAAGAGTATTTCTCTTTGGCTTTGCAGCTTTCATCTGATTAATAATTGCGATTGGTGAAACATAATTGCTACTTGAGAAGCTCCTGCTTGTATCATAGTAATCAACCTGCCTGGACATCTTCTTTTCATATAAAGCATGCCCTGTAAGATATTTTTTATCTATTTCTTTTAAGAACTGGCTCTCAAGAGACATTTCGGTGCGGCCATACATGGTTCTTCGCTCTGCAGAAGACATGAGAAGCGATTTCATAGCACGTGTCATTCCTACATAACAAAGCCTGCGTTCTTCTTCGACTCCGCCAATACGATCAAAACTTCTATAACTTGGGAACAATCCTGTTTCCATTCCAGGCATAAATACTATAGGAAATTCCAAACCCTTTGCAGAGTGAAGTGTCATTAAAGTAACTGCATCTTGATTTGGATCATGATTATCAACATCAGAGATTAATGCCAGGCCTTCCATAAAATTATCAAGCGTAAGGTCTTCTCCGGCTTCATCAGCCTCTTTTTGTTTTTCCAAGATGACAGTCTTAAAATCTAACAGATTTTCAATTCTGGATTCTGCTTCAACAGTATTTACATTTTGAAGCGCTGCGATATAACCAGTTCTATCAAGAAGCGTGTTGTAGATTTCATCTACAGTCATTCTATCTTTTTCAACTTCTAACGATTTATATAAATCTGTTAATATTGTTGCCACTCCTTTAAATGTCATTGCCTCAAACAAAGAAACATTGTTTGTCTTAGCAAATTCAATTAAATCTTCTACTGTCTTTTTACCAATACCTCTACGCGGGGTATTAATAATTCTAAGAAGTGAAACATCGTCTGCTGGGTTCACTACAAGTCTCATATAGGCAAGCATATCCTTTACTTCTTTTCTATCATAGTAACGCATGCCAGAAAGCACTTGATAAGGAATCGATTTAGCAGCCAAACTATCTTCAAATCTTCTCGACTGAACATTGTTTCTGTAAAGAATCGCAAAGTCTGAATATTTTAAATCTGGATTCTTTCTCATAAAAGCTCTAATCTTTTCGGTAGTCCAACGAGCTTCTTCTATATCTGTATCAGCACGATAATATTCAATCTTATCGCCTGCCTCAGCATCGGTTTTCATTTTTTTATCTTTTCTTGATTCGTTCTTAACGATAACACTATTTGCTGCGTTAATAATATTCGCAGTACTGCGATAATTCTGTTCAAGCTTAATTACTTTTGCACCAGAAAAGTCTCTTTCAAACTCAAGAATATTTCTAATATCTGCACCACGCCATTGATAAATACACTGGTCGTCATCACCAACTACGCAAATATTATTATTCTTTTCGGCAAGCATCTTAATCAATTTATACTGAAGCATATTTGTGTCTTGATATTCATCAACCATAATATACTCAAAATGATCTTGATACTTTGCTAATGTTCCTTTACTTGATTCAAAAAGCTTTACCGCATTAAGAATCAAATCGTCAAAGTCCATAGCATTATTCTTGCGAAGAACAAGTTCATACGCATCATATACCCTGCAAAGTTCGGGGTCGGTATTTGCGTATATTTTTCTAAATGCTGCAGAATCAAGCTCTTTTTCTTTTGCAGCAGAAATTTTTCCAAGTAAATAATTTGGAGTATAACGTTTTTCATCCAAATTAAGATCTTTGGCAATTGATTTAATTACTGATTTTTGATCTACAGAATCGTATACGACAAAGTTTTTTGAGTAGCCTATTAAATCTGCTTCGCTTCTAAGTATTCTAAGACAGGCTGAATGAAATGTTTGAATCCACATTCCGCGGACTGTGCCAATAATATTTTCGACACGTGTTAACATCTCCTTCGCAGCCTTGTTCGTAAAAGTTACAGCTAAAATTGAATAAGGGCTAATATTGCAGTCCTTAATCATATATGCAATGCGATGGGTCATCGTATTAGTTTTGCCCGAGCCTGCCCCGGCAAGAATAAGAAGAGGCCCCTTTACTGTAGTTGCAGCTTCGTATTGATTTTTGTTTAATTTCTTTAAATAATCTTCCAACTTATTTTACTATTATGCTTCCGCCAACAAATTCTCTAAGAATTGAATCGCCTACAATATATGTTTCATCTTGCAACGCATCAACCTTACTTAAAATATCTATCATTCTTTGTGCTTCTGGATACCATTGGTTTCCGAGTTCAACCTTTTCAAGTAGTGGCAGTGCATAAGGTTTTAATGCTGCCAACTCATATGGCAAAGAAGAATCGAACAATGCGTCGGCGTTATCTTTGTATGGCAGAATGTTCTCGTATTCTCCGTTACGAATATTTTCCCATGTAGATAATGTAGTAATTACATCCCATCCACGATGAGCATTATCTCTAACCATTCTTCTGATTTTTCTGATATCACTTGTTTGAATCTTATGCTTATCATCAATCTTTGGTTCTGTCATTGGAGCAATAAAGATTCTGAATTTTTCTTCATCTGGAATATCAGCAGTAAGTTCTGGGTTTAACCCATGAATACCTTCAACAACAATCATTTGCCCTTCATGAGCCTGAGTTTGTCTTTCTCCAAATACCGGATTCCCCGACATAAAATCGAATCTTGGGATATCAACCAGTTTCCCTGCAAGCAAATCTGATAATTGTTTATTAAATAAATCCAAATCTAAGGCATCAAGGTTTTCGAAATTCTTATTTCCGTTTTCATCGACTTTCATTTTATCGCGAGCAATAAAATAATCATCTGTGCCTAAATAAATTGGTTTTCGTCCATTAATCCAAAGGTGCATACAAAGTCTTTTTGTAAAACTTGTTTTTCCCGAACTACTTGGGCCAGCAACTAATACAATATGCTTTCCTTCAGACACGATTTGATCTGCAAGCTCTGCAATTCTTTTTTCATGCATTGTTTCTGAAAACATAATTACATCATTGATTTCACCAGTTTCAATCTTTTTGTTCAAATCACTTAAGTAAACTATTCCAGTTCCGAACTCTGTTATTGTTTCTAAACTTTTCATCTTTTACTCCTTAATTTCAATGACCTCGCCTGTACCAAATAGATACAACGCACTCTGCTTTACCTTCTTTAAACATATTTTTTCAAGAGCCTCTTTATAAAGCTTAAGCTGTGGCAAATAATTCTCTTGTAAATGTTTGTATGCTTCTTCTTTGTTCTCTAAATCAATATAATTACTCTTGTAATCAACAAGAACAAGTTCTCCGTCTTCTTCAAAATAGCAATCGATTGTTCCTTGAACTAATACATCTGAATCATCATAGTGATGTTTCATGGTAAATGGAGCCTCTTTATAGAGTTTTTCTGCTTTCATGGCACGTTTACCAATATCGGTTTCAAAGAAAGCTTTAATGCGTTTTGGGTCTACACATTTTGATTCTGCATCAGAAAGAATATGTTTGGCATTAAGATCGGCAATTAAGTTTTTAATTGCATCGATATTATTATAGCTTTCCTCAAATGGAATGTGCTCCATTACCGTATGATATGCTGTACCTTTTTCTGTTGCACTAAGCTTATGATCGCCGCGCATTGCAAATTCAGGAACCTCACACGCAATGATTATGTCGTCATCACCAATGACAAGATCTTTATGCATTATACCTGTTCTGGATTCTTCTGCTATTTCAGAAACGCTATATTTTCTCTTGTGCTTATTAGACTCTGCGAAATACGGATAATCTATAATGCTACTTATCTTTTCATCTTCGCACGAAATATTTTGAACTTTCTCTTCAAACTCTTTTGAGAGACTAACACCTTCTGCAATAGAGCTTGCAATTACGCCTTGGTCAAGTAAATGTATATCTGAATGTGGCATTAATGGATAAACCATCTTAAAATAATCTGAGGCATTTACTCTATCGCTTGGAATAAGCATTTTATATTCATTTAATGCATTCTCATCAATTTTATTATATGCAGTAAAGACTAATATATCTTTTGCTCTTGTCATGGCAACATAAAGAAGTCTAATTGCTTCTGCCCTATCATCTGCTTCGTTTTTAGCTTTTAAAATTGTAAGCAGAGAAGTGTTAGCAAAAGTATTTGCAGCAGGGTTAACGATTTTGATTGCTGCGCCAAAATCTTTATGGTATGTAACAAGAGAATTTTGTTTGCTGCCGCGTCTAGCGCCAGAACTAATCCCGGCAACTAAAACAAACGGAAACTCTAAACCTTTGCTCTTATGGATTGTCATAATGCGAACACAATTCATAGATTCGCTAATAGCTTTCGCCTGGCCCATGTCTACATTCTTGCGGGATTTAAGCATTTCAACAAAACTAATAAAACCTGCGAGCCCGTTTAGATTATTCTTTTCGTAATCCCCGGCTTTATCAACCAGAATCTTAAGATTTGCGAGGCGCTGGTCGCCGCCATTAAGCGCAGAACAATAATCCATATAGCCCGTCTTTAGCATGAGTGAGTTAATAAAGCTTGCCAAAGGCATAGCCTTAACATCTTTTGCTAAAGAATTGAGCATGTTAATAAAGTTTGCCTGCTTTTCGCTTTGGCATTCACCGTCAAAGAATGCTTCATTAAAGCTGCCGTCTTTATGAGCCAAACGAATCTCTGCTAATTCATCTGCAGTAAACCCAAATATAGGGCAAGATAATACTGAAAGAAGAGGAATATCTTGCTTCTTGTTGCAAACTATTCTAAGAATATTTAGCAGAATTTCTATTTCAATCGTTTCGAAGAAACCTTCGCCTCTATCAAAATATACCGGAATATCGGCATCTACTAAAGCTTTATAAAAAATCTCGCCTCTGTTTTTTGCTGTTCTAAGAAGAATAACCATATCACGATAATCAAGATTTCTTACACACTTCTTCTTATCGTCATATATTGGTGAGTTATAATATTTTTTTATAACTGAAACAGCATGAGCTGCTTCTTTCTCGGTGTTTTTTAGCTCGGCAATGATTTCATCTACTTCACTGTTATCACTATCTAAAACTTCAAGCTTTACAGGATAGTTTATATCGCCATCATAAGCACTGCCTTTGACAAGTTGTGCATCTTCGTCATAGTCAATACCGCAAGACGTTTCTGTCATAAGGCTATTAAACATATGATTAACAGTATCAATAACAGAAGCTTTACTTCTAAAGTTTGTATTAAGATCTATTGCCTTATCTGTTGATTTGCGCAGTTTCTTATAATCATGATAATGATTAATAAATAACTGTGGCTCAGCTAATCTAAATTGATAAATGCTCTGCTTTACATCTCCTACCATAAACAAATTGTTCTCACGAACTAAACTTTGAACAATTGCTTCTTGCAGTGAGTTCACATCTTGATATTCATCAATGAATACATATTCAAATTTTTCACGATATTCATCTCTTGCAATTTCATTTTGCAAAATCTTAAGAGCAAGATGTTCTACATCAGAAAAGTCTACAACATTTTCTTCAGCTTTCTTCTGTGCATAAATATCAGAAAACTTTTTTACTAAATTAAAACATATTTCGAGAACAGAGGCTGTTAAATTGTATTCTTTCTCAAGTTTTTCTTTATCAATTAATGTTGCAAACTTCTTAGCATCGCCTATGCACTTCTTTGCATAATCTCTGCAAGGCTTAATTCTTTCTTTTATTTCCAGATAAGCATCAGACCTTCCGCAGTTTGCAACTCTATGCTTAGACTGTGCAATATATTTGCAGCCACTGCTTACATCCTTTAAAATTTCTGCAAGCAAATCATCAGCGAAGCTAATATCATCTTTTGATTTTTCAGCCTCAGTTTTTAAGCCGGAATCTTCTAAAGCCTTGGTATATTGTTTATAATATTCCCTTGCGTAAAGAATATCGCTTACAATATATTCTTTCGCAAAATCTAAATACTGATCTGCATCAAAATCCTTACTATGTGCAGCATCTGCCCACCCCCAAGGGTCTGGCATTGACATAAGAAATCTATAAAGGTCGATGATGGTGTTTTTTACAGATTCATCATTTATCTTTTTTTCGTATCTATCGAGAAAGTATAAAAAATCCT
>JAUNQK010000027.1 GCA_030536235.1 Bacillota bacterium | reverse complement strand
GCCGCGCTGCGCTCGCGATGACATTTGATTAGTTGTCATTGCGAGGCACGAAGTGCCGAAGCAATCTACTTAGATATATCAAGACACTTAGCAGTTTCGGTTTGCCCCAGGCATGGCGGCATGGCGCGCGGCAACCTACTTTATTGCCAGCGCGCCATCAGTAAGCCGCCAATGCCTGGATTGGCAAACCCCGCAAGGGCCTTAGCCCGAGCGACAGCCAAAAGACGTGTCCACTAAATTGGATTGCCGTTAAAAAACATCCACTCTTCTACTAAAGAAAAAAGTGGATGTCAGCTCGAATAGTAAAACTTGAAATTTTTTAACTCAAAAACATCCACTTGGTTTATATACAGCAAAGTGGATGCAACGCAGGTTGGTTTTAATTGAATTTTTGGCGAGGATTAACATCCACTTTGTGAAAATTGACATGAGTGGATGCTGCGATTAAAGAAAAAATCATTTTTTTTCGCCAGCCACGACATCCATTTCATGAATATGTGGGATAGTGGATGCCGTGCAACTGTTCGCGCTAAGGCGCTCACAGGGTTTGCCATTGCGGGCGAGCGGCGGTTTGCCAAACCTGGCACTTGCAACTAACGTTTAGCCGTGCCAGGCCCGCCGCCGCCCGCGGCAAACCGATGTGATGAAGTGACGAAATACCCACAGATCTCATGGTTTTCAAGATGCTGTGGGTATTGTACTTCGGCGAGAATGAAATTTGAGTTAAAAACTACCCACAGAATTAACTATTCATGGAGATCTGTGGGTATATTGCTCTTCATCGCTCGCAATGACGAGTGATTTACTCGCCTGTATTGGCTGATACTGCCTGGTCGTAGACGTCGCAAAAGAATTCGACATCGCTCCAGGAGAGGTTGAGGGTTCTAACTTCTAAGAGGTTTGGTTTTAAGAAGTTGATTCCGCAATATTTAGCTCCAACAGTTTCTTGATATTTAAGATATTCTTCGTAGCTCTTAACCGAACCGCCGGCTTTTCGCACAGTATCATTAAAATCTTTCTTATACTTGCTATGGCTGAAGCGCTCGCTATCATATCTGCCGTCGGAGAGCAGTTTATAATACTTTTTTTTGAGCTTGTCGTCGGCCCTGAAATTCGCGTGCACTCCGCAATTTTCGTCAAAGATAAAGTTCTCGTAAAAGTTTAGGATATCAACGATGCCGTCGAAGATCGGCTTAAGTTCTTCGCGCGAAAATGGCTTTAGCACAATTTCGACATTTAGAAATTGCCCGATGCTGTCGTCGATTACAAACTTGCCGCGGCTTCCGACGAACTCTTTAATTTTTCTAAGGCCGGTAGCAATGTAGACGCGGCACCTTGGTTCGTACACAACGCCAAATTCTATTTCGAGACCGCAGCCATCGACATTGAAAAATTCTTTTTTGTGCTTATCTTGAATGTTTAAAATTTTCGTATATTGTTTTTTGTCATGTGCTGCTTGTACAGTTTGTCTTATTACCATTGATATTCCTTTCTTCAAATACCTTGCATCCGGCATCCATAAATTCTGAAAATAGCTGAACGAATTTCTGGGCATCTTTTTGACCCATTTCTCGGAATACTTCTTCAATAAAAAGACGATATCTATCGATAACTTTTTTGTATATGTTACGCCCTTTTGATGTGATTTTGATTATTGTTTTTCGGTGATCGTGTTCGTCTTTAATTCGTTCAATTAGTTCTTGCTGTTCAAGATGGTTTAGAAGCACAGCCATTTGCGATGTGGCAATTGACAAAAACTCTGACATCTCGTTTGGATGAACTTGTTTGTGCTTACATACAAACCCCAGAATCTGAACCATATTAAAATTGTTTTGCGTAAAACTACGCATATAATTTCTGTATTCGTGCCCCGTTTTTAAATTGATAAAAGTTTGGGCAAGCTCTGGTAGTTCTTCCATGTTTGGCACCTCCAAATTCACTAACACTGTTAGTTATTATATCATAAAAATGCTGTAGTTTCGCTGAAAAAAGCGAGCCTTATTAAGGCTCGCTTGGTGATGTATTTAGGGAGATTGCTGTTGTAGCACAAAAGTTTATCGCTGTGTACAGCCCTGCGCCAATAAATACAGACAATATTGATTCATGCTGCACCCTTCTTGTTTCGCTTGAAGCGCAAGTTGTTTGTACAAAGTTCTTGGCATATGCAATTTGTAATTATCAGGGCAATCTGATGCTTTTCTCGGTTCCGGCACAAATTGACCATCTTTCAATGCACTTTTTATCCAGGCCCGTCTTGCGTCTTCGCCCATTTTGATGGCTTCTTCAATTGTTTCACCACAACTGAAACAACCTTCGAGATCGGGATATTCTATAAAATAAGTCCCATCGTCTTCTTGCGAAAGTTGAATTGGGTAGTTTATGTTCATATAATACTTTATATTTTTACTTTGTGACATTTGCCTCTTCCTTTGAAATTGATTCTATTAATTCCATAGTTTTCTTAATGTAAATCTTTCCTATCGGCTTTGCATATGGAATTGTTATTCTATGAGATCCTTTCGTAAATGTGAAATGGCTTGAGCCTTTTCCTGGGCCTCGTTTGGTAAAGCCTGCATTAATAAGAATTTTTTCAATTTCCCTAAAGCTAATATCTGTAGGGTTATTTTTTATTCGTTGTAGTTGTTTGTCTTTTTTCAATTTGATACCTCATTATATATTAACGTCATATATGACGTCAATATTTTTGAGTTATATTATCATAGATTCGTGGGTATTTTTGTAGATTGTTTCGAGATTTGCGTAATGACAGAGAGTCTACAAGAACAGATTTAAGTAGATTGCTTCGGGGCTTCGCCCCTCGCAATGACAGCGAATCTGGGATATTGCTGCGCCCCTCGCAATGACGACAGGGCCATGCGCTCGCAATGACTACGGGTCAACTTAATCGCGCAAGGATTTTATTAATTACCGCTTCGTTTTTCGGAAGGAAGAACCCGGCAACAGGGCCTACTAAAAACGAGCAAATGATTGTCCCTGGCCCGAAAGAGCCGCCCAGTATAAAGCCAATAACGACGAACGAAAAATCGACAGCGACTCTTACTATGCTAAATTTTTTGTGAAGCTTATCACTGATAACCACTGCGACCAAATCGTTTGGGCCTGTCCCCGCGTCGCTTTTAATAACGATGGTCATGCCAAAGGCGAGAATGACGCATCCGGCAGCAAGGCTTAAATAGTTAAACAGCACGCTTTGATTTCGCTGGTACAGCGGGCTCAGCACGAGCGTAAAGAAGTCGATGATTGGGCCGCCGAAAACCATGCAAAGCACGGTGCCGATTTTGATATACGTTTTATCGACTATTAGCAGAACGATAATTATCACGAGGCTAATTACAACATGCACATTGCCGTGCGTGAGAAAACTTAAGTTTAGCAGCGGGCTAACGCTTCTAAACACGCCTTGCACAAAAACGTTAAAAGGGTCGGCGCCAAGGTTCGCCAGCAGAAACAGCGTAACGCCCAGATGCGCGATGCACAGCCCCACCAGCAGAATCACTATTCGCAAAATTGTTTCTTTTGATATACGTTTCATTATGATTTATTTGCACGCTTCTTCGACAGAGGCTTCGCAGCTTTGCATTGCGGCGATTGCTTTTTCGAAAAGTTGGTCGAGTTCCCAGCCGAGTTTTGCAGCGCCTTCTCTAATTGTGTCGCGGCTGCATCCTGATGCAAATGTTTTATCTTTGAATTTCTTTTTAATTGATTTTACTTCTAAGCCTTCGCAAGATTTTGCCGGGCGCATAAGTGCGTAGCTCCAGATGAAGCCTGTGAGTTCGTCAACTGCGAAGAGCACTTTTTCCATTTGGTGCACCGGCTCGACGTCGCTGCAGATTCCAAAGCCGTGCGAGCAAACTGCGTGAATCATTTCATCGCTTGCTCCGCCTTCTTTTAATAATTCCGGAGCTTTAATGCAATGTTCTTCCGGCCACATTTCATAGTCAATATCGTGCAGCAGGCCAACCTGGCCCCAGAATTCTTCTTCGTCTGCGTAGCCTAAGTCTTTTGCGAACCATCTCATAACGCCTTCAACTGTTAGCGCGTGGCGCACATGGAATGGGTCTTTGTTATATTTTTTTACCAGCTCTAGAGCTTGCTCTCTTGTGATAGGTGATTGCATCGTCTGCCCTCCTTTAACTTGTGAAAGAATTTATCCGGCCTCGATTGTTCTAGTTACTTAATATTATACTTATTTCAGCCTATTTTGTGTGTATTCTGCTATAATTATTTTAGAGGGGGATTAATGAATGAACATTTTTGGAAATGACGTTTTCACTGCGAAAAGTGAGACTAATTATCTAACCGAAGATACTACAATTAGGCAGGCGCTGGAAAAGTTTGATTATCACAAGTTTAGCGTAGTGCCGATTATTGATAGTGAGGGGGCTTACGTTACAACGGTGTCTGAGGGAGACATCTTGCGCTATATTAAGAACCAGGCGCATTTCGATATTACGCAAGCAGAGAACACATTGATTTTGCAGATTGAAAAGTACAGGCCTTATAAGGCTTGCAGACACGACGTGTCAGAAGAAGAGATCTACAAGCTTGCGTTAGAGCAGAATTTCGTTCCTATTGTAGACGATCGAGGTCTGTTTATCGGAATCATCAAACGTAAAAACATATTGAATCTTTTTATTCGCAAAGAATAAGATAGCTAAAAAAGCGAGCCAAGCGGCTCGCTTTTTTATGTGTTTAATTAGATTGCTTCGGGCTGCGCCCTCGCAATGACAAGCCTATAAGCTAATCAGCATGAATACCAGGAGTACTGCGAGGCCGAAGGCTGCGAGGAAGAGACCGAATGACATTGAGTCTCTTGCATACAGATAAGCCTCGTGGAATTTCTTGAAGTGTCTGCCGTGATGAGAATGATACCATTCCATGAAGCGGAAGTTGTCGATAATTCCGTCGATATACTTGAAGATGCCAGGTTTAAGAAGCAGCGCGATAAGTGGTCTGTAAACGAGTTCTTCGAGATCGACTTTTGCCGGCCACAGGTTCTTGTAAACGCCGTCGTCCATGAAGAAGATTCTAACAAGGCCGAGGTAAAGAACTGCGCCGATACTTAAAGAGATAATTGAGCCCTTTAAGTTAACCCATGTGAAATAGTGAACTGCGTGTTCTGCTTCGAAGCCGTGCAGGAATTCTCTTGCGCCAGCTGCAATACCATTCATTGTTAAGTATGGTGTTAAGCCCATAATTGTAAGAATAGCTGCCGGAACAATCAAGCATCCAAGTGAAAGGTTGTTCATGCAATACTTATTCTTATATTTTTCTCTTAATGCCCAATCTTTGTTATCTTCAATAAAGATGCAGATGAAAAGCTTAAGCATGTAGCAAAATGTTAGCCCGCCTGTTACAAGGAATACCCATTCATATACGCTAAAGAGATTTGATAAACCTGCGTGCCCAAGGTGAGCAGCATGTTCAATATACTCTACGATTGATTCGTGAAGAAGTGTCTTACTAATATAGCCAGATGTTCCCGGAACGCCAGAGATACTTGCAGCACCAATTGCGAACAGAACAAGAAGCGCTGGCTTATTCTTACCATAGCCTCTAATGTCGTTTAAGTTCAGTTTGTGAAGGTTCATATAAACTACACCAGCTGCACTGAATAAAAGAAGCTTAATCATTGAGTGGTTAATCATATGAAGAATTGTTCCGTTTGATGCTAATGCGTTTTCTTCTCCAAGAAGAACTATCATTCCAATCCCAAGAGTGATGAAACCAATCTGAGATACAGAAGAGCAAGCAAGTGTGCGCTTAAGGTCGATGCTAAATACGCCAAGCAGCGCGCCAAGGAACATTGTCACCATACCGATGCTTGCCATCATTACGCCCCAAGTTTGGTTTTCGAAGAAAAGACAAACTGAAACTACAATTGCACCAAAGATTCCGCTCTTAGTAAGAATACCAGAGAGCAGTGCACTTGCAGGTGCCGGAGCAATTGGGTGAGCCTTAGGCAGCCAAATATGAAGTGGAACCATACCAGCTTTTGCACCGAATCCAAAGAGAATGCAAAGCCCGGCAGCGAATAAACGCTTGCTGCTTCCGCCAGCTAAAAGATATGCTTCTTTTGCTGCAGTAAGTTCTGCGAATTTTAAAGTGCCAAGTGCATCATGTAAGAGGAAGAGACCCATAAGCATTACCATGCCGCCGATTACTGCAACAGCGAGGTAAGTTTCACCAGCCTTCATTGGGCCTGGGGTTTCTTCGTGAATTACAAGTAAGTATGATGTAAACGACATAATTTCGAAGAAAATAAATGTCGTAAGGAAATTTGTTGATGCTAATACACCAACTGTTGCAATCCATGTTGCTACCATGAAAATGTAGTAGCGCTTTTTGTTTTCGTAGTGAGCCATGTACTCTTTACTAAAGAGCAGTGAGCATATCCACATTATGCACGCAACGATTGTATAAATTAATTGGAATCCTGTGAAATTAAATCCGAGGTCTACTCCGCAAATATTCATTAGAACAGTCCTCCTACTACATCGATAAACAAGTTAACCCATGGCTGTGCAACAACTCCAAGGATAACAACTAAAACTGCTAATAAAATCATAGAGAACAGCATGCGGTTTGGAGCTTCTTTGTCATCTACGCAGTAGTCTGCCGGAGTCTTTCCACCTTCTCTGCTCGGGAAGTATGCTTTAATCGAAATTGAAAGCAGATATGCAGCTGTAAGAAGTGCAGATGCAAGAAGTACTGCAGGCCCAAGCCATGAGAGAACAGGAATTCCTTCTGCGAGGGAACCTGTTGCGAGGTACCACTTTGAGAGGAATCCGGCAAATGGTGGAACACCAACTAAACCTAAAGATGCTACTGTAAAGCAAGCAAAGGTGATTGGCATTTTTCTTCCAATGCCCTCGAGCTCGGCAATGCCGTGCTTATGATTTGTAAATATAACTGCCCCTGAAACAAGGAAGAGACAATCCTTAATAACAGAGTGATAAATCACATGAAGCATAGCACCTGTAAGTGCTATTGGGTTCATTGTAAATACACCAAAGAGTACATACGAAACCTGTGATACTGATGAATAAGCAAAACGCTTTTTGATAAGTGTTTGCTGGTATGCCATAAGTGACCCCAAGAAAATAGTAAGAAGTGCAAGGCTTATTAATGCATACTGAACCCAAGTTCCTCTAATAATTTCTGTTCCGAATACAAAGTAGATCACTCTGATAATGCAAAGGACTCCGGCCTTAGTAATTACACCAGATAAAACAGCGCTCGCTGGTGCCGGTGCTACAGGGTGAGCTGTAGGAAGCCAGCTGTGAAGCGGGAATAAACCAGCCTTTGCGCCAAAACCTACTATTGAAAGGAAGATTGCAATCTGAAGCACAAGTGTTTGAGATTCTGAAAGGCCTGATACTAAAGAGCCGCCAGCAACGAACGTGTCTGCCGCATATCTATTAGCAAATACTAAGCCAAGGATTGCAAGTGTTGCACCAAAGATTGAATAGTACAAATATTTTTTTGCTGCTGCAATTGCTTCTTTAGTTTCGTCGTGAAGAACTAAAGGCATTGACAGAAGCGTCATAAATTCAAAGCTTAAGTACATCGTAAGATACGATGCAGAAAAGCACAAAAGAACGAGCATTAAATATGTAAGGATATAGAACAAGAAGAATCTCTTCTTGTGGTCGATATGCTCTGCATATTTAGTAGCGAATATTCCAACTGTTATCCACATGAATGTGATAAGAGCAAGGAATATCCAAGAAAATGCATCTGCTGCAAATGTAAAGTACATGTATATTCCTCCTTCCTATGCAAACATGCTGAAGCCTAATTCTACAAGTTTAATTAGGTTGTTAATGTTAAGACCAATTGCAATGTTAAGTACAATGAATACTACCATTGCGATTATATATTCAGTGCTGTATTTGAAGCCTTCAGGTTTTTTGGAATTATCTTTTCCACCAAAGAGAATTAATACTGCATTGACATAGTAAATTGTTGTTAAGATTGCCGAGACAACGATTGCAATAATTGCGATCCATTCTCTTACGCCAGCGAGCTCGATTGCTGCGCTTGCGATTACATACTTTGTAGCAAAGCCTGCAAACAGAGGTATGCCAATCATTGAAAGTGAACCAACAATAAATGCGATTCCGGCAAAGAGATCACGTTTACCAGCGCCTTCGATATCTTTAAACTTTTTTGACCCGCCGGAAACATCCATGATTCCGCCAGACGCAATAAAGAGCATAGCCTTTGTTGATGCATGAGCTAAGATCTGAATTACTGCTGCGCTAAGACCTGCGAGTGTTCCCATGCCAAGACCAAGATAGATGTAACCGATTTGGCCAACAGATGAATATGCAAGCATTCTCTTTAAGTCTTTTTCTCTAATCGCATTAACAGAACCCATAATCATTGCGCCTGCGCCTAAGATTAAGAGCACGTCGAAGATTGGGTTTTGTGATAAGAGCTTAATGCCAAGCACTCTGTAAATAACCTTAACGAGAAGGAAGATATATGCTTTTAAAACTAAGCCGGAAAGCAGTGCAGAGCTTGTTGCTGTTGCACTTGAGTGAGCTTCTGGAAGCCAGCTATGGAATGGCCAAAGTGCAGACTTAAGAGCCATACCTACAGCAAAGAGCGCGATGCTAACTTGAACAGGAATCATTTCACGTGATGACGGGTCGATTCCGGCAACGAAATCTCTGATAGGTTCCATAAGAAGATGCCCTGTTGCACCGTACATAATGCAGATGCCGATTAAGAACATACCAGAACCAACGAGTGACATGATTAAATATCTTGTTGAAGCTGCCAGCGCAGTTTTGCCTTCTTTTGCTAAGATGATTCCGCAAGCTGTAATTGTGTTGATTTCGATAAATACATATGCGGTGAAGAGGTCGTTAGTGTTAACGAGCGCGATCATCGAGCAGAGAAGAAAGATTGCACTAATGTAATAAAGGTTTTGTTTCTTTCCCTTGATGTCTTCTTCAATATGTTTTCTTCCGCCCATAATACTAAGAAGCATTACGAAGCAGAATACAACGCACATAGCAGCTTCGAGTGGGCCCGATCTAAGTTCGTTGCCAACCGGAGCGCCGTAGTGGCCCATACTGTATCTGAAATATTCTCCGCCATCTAAGAAATACTTAAGAAGGAAAATATTCATTACGCCAACAACAGCAACTGCAAATGTAGCAACCCACTTTGCAACTTTGCCGCTAAGCGCAGCACAGGCAACACCTGATACGATTAAAATTAAGACAGACCAAGCGACTGCGTTTTGAATTAATACCATTACTCAGCCCTCCTGTCTTCTTCTCTTACCATGTGAATAATTTCGTCGATGTCAAGTGTATGGAATTCTTCGTAGAGTCTTACTGTGATAGCAAGAAGAATTGCGCTTACAGAAACTGATACTACGATTCCTGTAAGTACAAGCCCTGCCGGAATCGGGTTAGTATATAAAGACGTGTTAACGCCTACCATTTGTTCTTCGAGAGTAACAATTGGTGCAACTGTTCCGGCAATATATCCCTTAACAGCGAGGAAAAGGTATATTGATGTATCCATGATGTCGAGGCCGATGATTTTTCTAATCATGTTCTTGTTAAGAAGCAGATTAGTAAAGCCAATGCCGAAGCATACCATTGATACAAACTCTGGGAGGTTACTTAAAAAATAATTCATTATTTGTTGAAACCTCCTCTTCTAAACATAATGTATAAAGCATAGACAGTGTTTGATACTACTATGCCAACTGCAATATTAAGTGGAAGGATAAGTCCACTTGCGAAAATGGTTCCATCAGCAAATACTGGGATGATGCTGTGGAGATGATTTGCGCCTACATAGAATACGTATGATTTTGCGAGGCCGTAGAATAAAAGTGCGCATACGCTGCAAGCAAGGTATGTCTTGCTGTTTGCGAAACGTTCGATTTTATCAAGGCCATATGCGTTAAGGTACAGGATGAATCCGGCACCGATTATTGCGCCACCGGAGAATCCGCCGCCTGGTGAGAGGTGGCCGTTCGCGATAACGTAAATACCAAAGCAAAGAATAACCGGGAATAAGAATTCGAGAGTCTTCTTGAAGATGATATCGTCTTCGTCTTCGTAGCTTTGGTTAAGATACTGTGTAGGGAGATTCGGGTTGGAGTCTTCGTCGCGTCTAAGCATGATAAATACTGCGATGGTTGCAACGAAGAGCACGCAAGATTCGCCCAAAGTATCGAATGCTCTGTAGTCTAAGATCATTCCCGAAACAGCATTTAATGAGCCTGTTTCCCAAGAAGCATCAGTTAAGTATTTTTCTGATACAACGTTGTTTGTTGGGTTGGTTGGTTCGCCAATGCTTGGGAGTGAATTCACTGTAAGAAGCATTGCTGCGATAAATACCAATGCAAAGATTACGCAGAGGATGTTGTAAATTCTATTTAACTTCTTTTTCATTTACATCCTCCTTTTCTTCGTCTAATGCTTTTTTAAAGAGCCCCATACGTTTGAATGCAACGAAGAAGAGTACAGTGGTGATTCCGGCACCAACTGCTGCTTCTGTGATTGCAAGGTCTGGAGACTGAAGAAGCATCCAAATGATCGATGTGATTACGCTGTAGCTCATGTAAATAAGTACAGCCGGAAGCAGTTTCTTTGTGAAAGAAACTGAGATTGCCAGTATAAGCAAAAGTATGAGAAGTGATGCCATAAAGATTTGCATTATTTTTCCACCTCACATTCTTTTTCTAAATCAGGGTTTGTTTCTGCTTCAAGTTTCGCAAGCATGTGTGTTGAGATCGGAGATGTGAAATACAAGATTCCGGCAGCAACAATAAGCTTGAGACTTGTAGAAGTGAATCCGTTTAAAATTATGCAGCCGATGATAAAGAGGCCCAGCGCTAAGCTGTCGCCAATACCTGCTGCGTGGATTCTGTTTAAGATATATCCAAATCTGAAATTTCCGATAACGCCAATGATATAGAAAATTGTTCCAAGAGAAATGAATATGCCTGCAATTATATCTCTAATCATTTTTTGCCTCCTGTTCTTTTTGTACGCCGCGTACGATTCTAGACATTACGATAACGGCAACGAAGGAGAGCATCGTATAAATGATTACGATATCTGCTAAGAAGTTTTGTTTGTATATAGTTGCGAGCACAGCAATGATTGCATTGCCGATTGAGCCAACCATGTTTACTGCGAGAACTCTGTCTGTGTTTCTCGGGCCTTTTACGCATCTTAAGATGCAGAACAAGGTAAGAAGAGAAAGGATTAGAAGAATCGCCCATAAAAAGTTATTCATTTATTTGCTACCTCCTCCATCTTTCTTAAGTATTTAACAAAACTGCATTCGTCGATTCCTTCACCGAACGATTTGTCGAGGCAATGAATTACGTATTCATCGTCTGTCAGGTCTACCGTGATGGTGCCAGGTGTTAAGGTGATGGAATTTGCAAGAAGAACTCTTGCGGTGTTTGTTTTAAGATCGGTTCTAAATTTGATAAGCGCTGGCTGAGGCTTCTTAGAACCCAAGACAAGTTTGGTTGTGGCAAGACTTGCTTTGATTACTTCCCAAATGAGGTTTCCGGCATAAATGGAAATCAAAGGGAGTTCTTTAGCAATTGTTATGTCTTTTTTGATGCTGAAGCCTAAGAACTTGCAGCAGAAAAAATACAGCACAACACAAAGAAGGACGCCCACTATGACAACATCCATAGCAATTCGCCCGTTAAAAATTAGCCAAAGTAAAAATAGTAATAAAAACATAAGTATTCCTATAACTCCATTAACTGCGTTTATATGGTATATTAACACCCATACATAATTAAGAATACCAAAAATATGTTGAAAAAACAACCGATTCGGCGCATCTTTGTCAAATGATTCACAGGTGTTTGGCCCACCTGTCATTGCGAGGGGCCGGCAGGCCCGGGACAAAAACATCCACTTTGCGCTATATCGCATATATGGATGCTGCCCCGCTCCGAAAAACCTGCATTTCTGCGATCAAAAAACATCCACCTTGTCTTAAAACAGCCAAATGGATGTCACGCTGCCCCGAAAAACTCACATTTGCGCGATTTAAAAACATCCACTTTGCGGAATACCGCATGAGTGGATGCTGTAAAAGTTGATTTTAATTAAATTTTTAGCTATCCGCGGCATCCATTTCATCAATATACAGGGCTGTGGATGCTTTTGCTCGAACAATATGGTCTAAACTGTACATAAGCTAACATACACATGCCCCAAAAAGAGGGGTAAGGATGCATCAGCCGGTTGCGAAGCCGCAGGCCACAAAGCATCGGCCGGTTACGATTCCGGCGAAAGAGTTTTGATGAATGTGCAAAGCGCTGAATCGAGGGCCTGCTGATCGGCGTCGGTTTTAATGTGAGTCGAAACGGTAAGGAAGCCCTTATGCGGAGCGTTTAAATATTTGTCCGCGTCGCTCGCGCATTTGTCATATGTTATTTTAGACATGTGCGTAAATACAAAATATACCGGGCATGAAATTTCTTTGCCATGCTCTTTTAAGAAGCTGCGATTGATGCTGCACCAGTTTTCTGCCCAGATTGGGCCGGTAAGAATTATTCGTTCGTATGCGTCAAGTTTTTCTTTTGTTTCAAGAGGCACGTTTGGCCTTGGGCTCTTTTTTAACCCTTCAATAGCGGCGCGAATGTATCCGAAAAAGCCGGAATAATCTTTGCCGTCGCTAATTTGTGCAATCTCGGCATCAAGTTCGCCTGCGATTTTTTGCGCAATGTTATAAGTAAGCCCTGTTCTTGTTGCATATAAAACTAATGTTTTCATCTGGCTACCTCCTAATTGTTTTATTAATATTTTACACCAATTCGTTATGTTTT
>JAUNQK010000090.1 GCA_030536235.1 Bacillota bacterium | reverse complement strand
GATAACTGAGCTTTTTCAGGTGCAGGTACTGTTCAAGATAATCGATTTCTTTTTTCAGGCATTCAATATATTCATCAACCTTATCCTTCCATTTAGCAATAGCATTGGAGGTAAAAGAACAATACAAACATGTTGTTGGGCAAAATGGTATTCCAACATATAAACTTATTGCAGATGGGCCTTTATCTATTGTAAGACTTTGTTGAATGTCATAAGTATCAACTAAAAGTTGAATTTTGCCATTAGATAATAAATAAACATCTTTTAATATTCTAATAGCTTCTTCTTTACCATTTTTATCAGCCAGTTCTCGGAATAATTTTCCTGGTCTAACACCAGTTAATATTCCCCAGTCCAATTCTTTACCTGTAAGCTGTGATAACACATGATAAAGGTTTCGTTTTTCTTCATTACGATCTATTTCAGAGTTTTCTACAACACAAAATTCCGGAGTCTCTCCAAACATCTTGGAAAGCTCCGAAAGTTCGTAAATATTCTTTTCTTTAGAAACTTCAAATTTAACTGACAAAAGGATTATACACTTTTTCCTTTCCTATTTCTGTTTCTCCTTCATGGCCAGGAAGTACTCTTGTATCATCCGGCAGCAGGAAAAGTTTCTTAGTAATTGAATGAATTAAATCAGCTGTATTTCCACCTGGGAAATCGGTTCTGCCAACAGAAAATTGGAATAAAGTATCTCCGCTAAAGAGTACTTTATCGGATTCAACATAATAACAAACACCTCCAGGGGTATGTCCTGGGGTTTCAATAACTTTAAACTTTATACCACAGAGGTCTAATTCATCATTATCATATACATTTATGTCGGCTACAATTCCGCCTTGGCCAAAGCTAAAGTTTCTATTAAATAAAAATTTAGCTTCTTTCTTAGACGCAATAAGTTTACATTCTGGGTATAAATCTTTAATACGATTAATTCCCCCAGTATGATCGCCATGGCCATGAGTTAACAAAATATACTTAACATCAAGCTGCTTAGTAATTAAATAAGCTTCAAGATTAGAGTTTTGTGCACCCGGGTCTATAATGACAGCTTCATTGCTATTGTCAATTGTTAAAACATAGCAATTATTTCTAATCATTCCACAGACAAAAGTTTTAATAATCATTATTACCTCTCTGAGTTAGTTCTAAAGACATCAACTATACCATCAATTTGTTTAAATCTACTTTGAAGTTTAGCAGTGTCGTTTAAGTGAGTAATATCCATTGTAATATTCATTTGGCAAATACCAGTCTTATCAACTTTTGTTTGGAGCCCAAGAATATTAATATCCATTTCTTCGCAGATTTTAGAGATATCAACAATAAGACCTTTTCTATCTTCTGCAATAATAGTTAAGGCATAATCGAAATGAGCATTATCCGCTGAAAGATCCCATTCAACATCAATAAATCTTTGTTGTTCTTCAAGCGGAAGTGAAAGCATATTTAAGCAATCTTTTCTATGGATAGATACACCTCTGCCCTTTGTTGTATAACCGATAATCTCATCACCAGGAACAGGATTGCAGCATTTAGCAAATCTAATAAGAAGATCGCCAACACCTTTAACAGTAATACCTTTTGTTCGTTCAACTCTAGGTTTCTTATTAATTGCAGCAAGTCTTTTTGCTTCTTCTTTTTCTTGTTTAACAAATTCAAGCTGTTTATCATCTTGATAATATGTTGCACAAAGAAGTACTGTTCTATTTAGCGCTACACCACCACTGGATATTGCAGTATATAAATCTTCAGAAGAACTAAAGTTTTGTGCTTTAGTTGCTTTTTCAATATATTTATTAATTAGAAGATCTTCTGGGTTATAGCCTTTACGTTTAATTGCTTTTTCAAGAACTTCTTTACCACGTTCAGAAGAAATAGATTTATCATTCTTGTTTAAGAATTGTTTAATCTTATTCTTGGCATGGTTTGTTTTTACAATTTTTAGCCAATCAACACTTGGCCCCTTAGAATTTGCAGAAGTAACGATATCAATTAAATCACCATTTTTTAATTCATAATCAATTGGTACCATTTTTCCGTTAATCTTTGCACCAACGCATTTATTTCCAATTGCGGTATGAACTTTATATGCAAAGTCTAATGGTGTAGAACCTGCCGGAAGCTCCATAACATCACCTTTTGGTGAGAATACAAACACTTGGTTAGTAAAAAGATCCATTTTAACAGCTTCAACAAATTCAGTACTGTTATCTACTTCTTTTTGCCATTCAAGTGTTTGTCTAAGCCAAGCAAGCTTTTCTTCTTCATTATTTGAATCTTTAGTGCCCTCTTTGTATTTCCAATGAGCAGCAATACCATATTCAGCAATACGATGCATCTCTTTTGTTCTAATTTGAATTTCAAAAGGATAACCGTTATCACCAATTACTGTTGTATGTAATGATTGATACATATTAGGTTTTGGCATTGCAATATAATCTTTGAATCGGCCAGGAATTGGCTTCCAGATTGTATGAACTGTACCTAATACTGCATAACAATCTTTTACAGTATCAACAATTACACGTATTGCAGTTAAGTCGAAGATTTCGTCAAGCTGTTTATGCTGATTCTTCATTTTCTTATAAATACTGTAATAGTGTTTTTCTCTACCGTAAATTTCAAAATTAAGGTTTAAGTTCTTTAAACCATCTTTAATTTGAGCAATATATTTATCTATGTCGCTACCGTGTTCTGTCTCACGGATTTTCATCTTAGTATCGATATCTTCATATGCTGCTGGTTCAAGATTTTTGAAACTAATATCTTCCATTTCAAACTTGAAAGCATACATGCCAAGACGTGCTGCAAGTGGAGCATAGATATCAAGTGTACCTTGACACTTCTCTTGAATTTTTGCTTCACTCATATAGTTAATGGTTCTAAGATTATGAAGTCTATCTGCTAATTTAATAATAAGAACTCTGATATCTTTAGTCATAGCAAGAAACATTTTTCTAATTGTCTCTGCTTGTGCTGCATTTTTATTACCATTATTAAAAGAGGTAAGTTTTGTTACACCATCAACAATTAAAGCTACCTCATCACCGAAGTCTGCTTTAAGCTCTTCTAATGAATATTCGGTATCTTCAACAACATCATGAAGTAAACCTGCTGCAATACCAACATCATCAATACCAAGCTCTGCTAAAATTTTAGCAACGGCCATTGGATGAATGATATATGGTTCACCAGATTTTCTCTTTTGATCTTTATGTAATTCTTTAGCTTTCAAATATGCTTTCTCTAA
>JAUNQK010000089.1 GCA_030536235.1 Bacillota bacterium | reverse complement strand
AATTGGAATAAAGTAATTACAAATGACGATCTTGTAATTTTGCCTGGAGATTTTTCTTGGGCAATGAAACTTGAAGAAGCTAAACCTGATTTTGATTGGATTAGTTCTTTGCCTGGCAAAAAAGTCTTTGTGAGAGGAAACCATGATTTATGGTGGAGTAGTCTTAAAAAGATGAAGTTGCTTTATCCAGACATTACTTTCATTCAAAATGATAGTTTTGTAATTGGAGATATCGCTATTATTGGTAGCCGCGGTTGGATTAGTCCATTAGATCCCGACTTTAAAGAAGAAACAGATAGAGTAATTTTCGAAAGAGAAAGATTAAGACTTCAAATGTCTTTTTCTTCATTAGAAAATTCTAATTATAAAAAATTGATATGTGTAATGCATTTTCCACCTATTGGTTTTCAAGATTTGCTTGAAACATATAAAGTTGACTATTGTGTATATGGTCATCTTCATGGGGAAAATGCTTTTGCGAATGGGCCTGAAGGTTTAATTAATGGAGTTATATATAGACTTTGTTCTTTTGATAAGCTAAAAGGTGTTCCGCAGCTTATTTGCAAGGTAGATTAAATGAGACAATTAGAAAAAGAATTTCATCTGAATATTACTAAAGAAGATGTAGGAAAGTATTGTTTTCTTCCAGGCGATCCTGATAGATGTGAACTTATAGCTCGTAATTTTGAAGACTATCATTTAGTTGGTCAAAATCGTGAGTTTAGAATTTATACTGGAACACTTAATGGCGAAAAAGTTAGTGTTTGTTCTACTGGTATCGGGGGCCCATCAGCTGCTATTGCTATGGAAGAACTTGTTCATTGCGGAGTAAATACTTTTATTCGTGTTGGAACGTGCGGTGGCATTGATTTAGATGTTGAGGCCAATGACATAGTAATTGCTACTGGAGCAATCAGATATGAACATACAAGTCGTGAATATGCTCCTATAGAATATCCAGCTGTTTCAGATTTTTATGTTACCTATAATTTGGTTAAAGCTGCGAGAAAACTTGGCCTAAAACATCATGAGGGTGTTGTTCAGTGTAAGGATTCTTTCTATGGGCAGCATAACCCGCTGGCTTCACCTGTAGCATATGAACTTACTGATAAGTGGGAAAGCTGGAAAAAGCTTAATGTTAAGGCTAGCGAAATGGAAAGCGCTGCATTATTTGTAATTGCAAATGCTCTTCATGTTAGATGCGGAGCTGTTCTTCATGTAGTATGGAATCAGGAGCGTGAAGCTGCTGGCTTAGATCAAAAGATGAACAAAGATTCTAATTTGTCAATTAGAGTTGCAATCGAAGGTTTAAGACTATTGATAGATCAGGACCACGGAAAAGGAATTAATTTATAATGAAGCATATATTTATCGTTAATCCTGCTGCTGGTGGCGGCAAAGCAGAATCAAAGTTTTTACCAATGATAATTGATGCTTGCAAGGCTGCAAATGTTGATTATGAAATACATAGAAGTTTAAATAAGAACGATATTACATCGTGGGTTCGTCAAAGAGCTATAACTGGTGAACCTGCTCGTTTTTATGCTTGCGGTGGTGATGGAACCGTTAATGATGTAATGAGCGGGTTGGTTGGTTATGATAAAGCTGAACTTGCTATTATTCCTTGCGGAACTGGAAATGACTTCGTAAAAAACTGGACTAACAATAAAAAGAATCTTCTAATTCAAGAATTGATGAATGGTAAGGTTATTCCTGTAGATGTTATTCAATACAAGGATTCATTTGCAATCAATATGATAAATATTGGTGCTGATTGTGATGTTGTTGTTGAGGCTAAAAATCTTCAAAACCTTCATGGGGCTGCTGCTTATTTAGTTGGTGCGCTTAAAGTACTTCCTAAAGGGCCTGTATATAGAATGAGATATTCTATTGACGATGAGCCAGAAGTTGAAGGTGATTTCTTGCTCATGTGCATTGCTAATGGCGTTTATTGTGGTGGCGGGTTTAAATCTTGCCCAATAGCTTCAGTTCAAGATAAATTAATTGATGTTTGTCTTGTTAAACCGGTTGGTGGGCCAAAGATTGTGCCATTAATGTTAAAGTACCGTGCAGGGAAGCATTTGACCGACCCTGAACTTCAAGATTTAATTATATATAGACAGTGTCGTAGTTTTAAATTAACAGCTCTTAAACCTGTTAATCTTTCTAAGGATGGCGAAGTAGAAGAGTTTGACCAAGCTGAATTTAAGATTTATCCTAATTCAGTAAATCTGGTTATTCCGCAATCATCAGAATTAATTAGTAAGTAATTTTTGCGGAGACGTATCGAAGTGGTCATAACGAGGCTGACTCGAAATCAGTTAGGCACCCAGTGCCCCGTGAGTTCGAATCTCACCGTCTCCGCCAATTTTTAAGGAGTATATTATGAATGAAGATAGCAAAAGAGTTCAAATTGACAAGATGATTATTTTATGCGGCGTAATTGGCGCAATCATTGATGTTGTTGCAATTGTTTGCATTATCATAGGTAAAATTCCATTTGACGTTTCTTATATAATTTTACTTCCTGTATCTGTTTTCTTTATTTTTTATGGACGTAAGCTTGTAAAGAAAGATAGTAATAAATTTGGTAAATAGTTTTTTAAGTAAACTGCAAGCTGCTACAAAACCAATTTATTTATATGGTACTGGCAATGCAGCTGAAAAAATAATTAAATATCTAAATGATAATAATATAACCATCGCTGGTATTTTTGCTAGCGATGGTTTTGTTCGCGATAGATCGTTTTGCGGATATAAAATTATTAGCTATTCCGATGCAAAAGCTAAAAATCAAAATATGATAGTTCTTTTAGCTTTTGGGTCTCATTTGGAAAGCGTGATAGAAAATATTAAAAAAATTGCTTGCGAGCAAGAGCTTTATGCACCAGATTTAGCTATTGCCGGAACCGATAATTTTGTTTATGACGAAAATCAATATAATCAGTTGCGAAGCATACTTGCAGATGATAAGAGTAGGGAAGTATTAGATTCGGTTGTTAATTATAAGATTTCAGGTGACATAAAATATTTACTTGAATGTGAAACTGATGATGACGAGAATTGGCAGCTTCTTAAACTTAGCTCTGATGAAGAATATTTAGATTTAGGTGCTTATACTGGTGATACAGTAAGACAATTTTTAGCCTTAACAAATGGCTACTATAACAGCATTTACGCTGTCGAGCCAGAAACAAGAAATTATAGAAAACTTACTGAAAACTGCTCTAATTTAGATAATTGTACTCTGCTAAATTGTGCAGTTTCAAGTGAAA
>JAUNQK010000088.1 GCA_030536235.1 Bacillota bacterium | reverse complement strand
AGCTTTGACTTGCCTGAAACAAAAAGAATTTCAAAATTCTCTAAGGGTATGCAAAAACAAGCAGCATTTATTTTGACTATGTCTACAATGCCAGATTATTTAATCTTAGACGAACCAGTTGATGGATTAGACCCAATCATTAGAAGGAAAGTTTGGCAGTATATTGTTGCAGATGTTGCTGAAAGACAAATGACTGTTTTAGTTTCATCTCACAACTTAAGAGAACTTGAAGGTTTAGTTGATACCATTGGAATTATGTATAAGGGTTCTATCAAATTTGAACATACAGATCTTGATGAACTTGAAGCTAATGGTGGTCTGATGAATCTTGAAGATTTATTCTTTAACGAAATGGAAGGAGGAGACAAATAATGAATAAAATTATTTCTATGCCTCTTTTAAAAGAAAATGTTAAAAGATTTTGGGGCTTTAGCTTTGTAACATTCTTGGCATATTTTCTTAGTACAAATTTTGTTTTGCTATTATCCGATAATATTTATGATGATACTTTATCTACAATGCTAAGTACATCGTTTTTTGGTTATGCAATATTTAATATTTTGTTTTCTGTTATTGCTGCAACTATTCTCTTTTCTTACTTATCTAAAGTGAATAGTACAACAGTAATGCATACAATGCCATTTTCAAGATTAAGCTTATATGTAACTAATTATTTAAGCGGAATACTTTTAGTTATTATTCCTGTTTTAATTAATAGTTTATTGATGCTCGCATTTAAGAGTATGTATATTCCAAATATTATGAGTGCATCAGCTATTAATATGATAAGATTTGCATCGATTATTAAGATGTTTTGCTGGAATGCTGTAGTAATAATTTTTTCATATTCTATTGCTGTTTTAGGCACTATGGTAAGTGGCACTACAATTATTCAGTTTTTAACTGCGGGTGCTTTTAACGCATTAGCTCCTGTATTATGGCTTAGTGCGCAGGCTTATGCTTCGATTTATATTTATGGATTTAATTTCACAGATACTATTTGGAATAAAGTCGGAAGCATGCATCCTGCAACAAACGGATTTACACAGAATGTTAGATTTGCGTATGGTGAAGCTTTCCCTCTTAAATCTGCATTAACATATTTGGTTATTGCAATAGTTATTATCATATTAGCATTTGTCGCATATAAATATAGAAAGCTTGAAACAGCAGGCGACCCATATGTATTTAAATTTATGAAATACTTTATTGCCTTCTTGTTTACTTATTTACCTGCAACATTAGGTTTAATTATTGTATACGAGGAATTTAATAGACAACCTTTATCACTTGCAATCTTTGCGATTGTAGGCTTTGTAATCGGTTGGATGATTGTTAATAAGACATTTAGAATTATTAATAAAGAAACATTTATTACATTTGGTGCCTGCGTTGCAATTATTGCTATAATAATTGCTGCTTGCCAAATTGATATTCTTGGTTTAGAGAAAAAGATTCCGGATGCTAATGAAGTTGAGATGGTTTCATATCATTGTCCTTATATTGGCAATGAATATGGCGATGAATATTTAACAGACCCTCAGAATGTTAATAGTATATTAACCGTTCATAAACAAATTATTGATGCCAAAGATGATAATCTTGAAGGCGATGGCCAAATAATGAGAATCAAATATTTCTTAAAGAATGGCAAAGTCTTTAGTAGATATTACTATGCGGTTTCGACAGAGTTGTTCAAAAATTCAAAAGAGCTTGAGTCTTTATTCGAATCCAAAGAAGTAAACAATATTGCGAATGAAGTTTCAATCTTTAATGCAGAAAAATCTGATGTAAGCTTTTCTCCAAATCTTGTTAGTACAAGCTTATACACAATGGATAATGCTCTTTTTACAACAAAAGAAAAAGAAGCTTTAATTTCTGCAATTAAAAAAGATTTAGAAGAAAGAACATATCAAGAAGCTATTTCTCATAGAGTTGCATATGCAATGATTAATCTTTCTATGGATGTTACTCCGGAAGAGTTTGAGAAAAATAATTATGCCAACTTAAAGTATGTTAATAATTATGAAGTATATGAAACAGAAAAAATAAGGCTATATTTAAATATTGAATTTAATGATAATTATGAAAACTTAATGGCTTTATTAAAGCAGATGAATATTTATGAAAAATTAATGCCTCGCGAAGAATATGGCTATATTGAAATCATTAGTCCGTATCGATATAACGAGAATGAATATATTGGAGAAAAAACTCTTTGCAGAGTAACAGATACTGATCTTCAGCGTGATATAGTTTCAAAGGCATGTTATACGTATGTTGAACCAATCGCTCCTGACGATTTACTTCAAATTGCTATAAATTCATATGATTTCAATGGAATAGAAATTCAAAAAGATGATATTTATGTATCTTATTATGGAAATGTTCGTTATAGTGATTTGCCAGAATCTGTAAAAGAAATGGTTGATTCTGCAAGATAAGTTCTATAAAATCTTTTCAAAAGGGGTTTAATAGATAAAAAAAGACTGTCAAACAAAATGCTTGACAGTCTTTTATTTTTTGGTATAATAGATACGTTATGTTAGAAGATTCCCTTGAAATTAGCATATTATACGATTTTTATGGGCCTTTGCTTTCAGATAGACAGCAAGAGTTTATTCGTCTGTATTACGACGAGAATTTATCTCTTACTGAGATTGCCGATAGCTTTGGTGTTAGTAAACAAGCCGTTTCAAGTGGTATAAAAAGTGCAGAGAAAAAGCTTAGATTTTATGAAGAAAAGCTTGCCCTCGTAGCACGATGGAAGAGAGAAAATGGCATTTGAAAATCTTTCTGAAAAACTTAATGGAGTCTTTAAAAAGCTAACCGGAAAAGGTGTCTTGTCTGAAAAAGAAATTGACGAGGCAATGAGAGAGGTAAAGCTTGCTCTTCTTGAAGCCGATGTAAACTTTAAGGTTGTTAAAGAATTTGTAGCAAACGTTAAAGAAAAGGCTATGGGAGAAGAGGTTATGAAATCTCTCACTCCGGGCCAAATGGTTATTAAGATTGTAAGTGAAGAATTGACTGCCTTAATGGGTGGCTCAAATTCTAAGCTAACATATAGCCCGAGTGGATTTACAACTATTTTAATGGTTGGTCTTCAGGGTACAGGTAAAACAACAACCACTGCAAAGCTTGCTGCTTATCTTAAAAAAGATGGCAAAAATCCAATGCTTGCTGCTTGTGACGTTCAAAGGCCTGCCGCTATAGATCAGTTAGAGGTAGTTGGAAGCCAGGTAGGGGTTCCGGTTTATACTGATAGAAACTGTAAAGACCCTGCTAAAATTGCTTGTGACGCAAAAAAAGAAGCCGAAAA
>JAUNQK010000026.1:7999-13099 GCA_030536235.1 Bacillota bacterium | reverse complement strand
GCGCCATTTTGAAGTAAACAATCAGTAAAACCGCCGGTTGATGCTCCAATATCTAAGCAGCGTAATCCATTAACATCAATAGCAAATGATTTTAAAGCTTTTTCAAGTTTAAATCCGCCTCTTGAAACATATGGACAATTATTACCTTTTACTTCAATTATTGCATCTTCCGCAATTTGAGCACCAGCTTTATCAGAAATTTGCCCATCGACAAAAACTAAACCAGCCATAATTGCTGCTTTAGCTTTTTCTCTTGATTGAAAGTATCCTTGTTCAACTAATAAAACATCAAGTCTATTTTTCAAAATAATCCTCGCAGGCTATTTTAATGCCTTCTGAATCTAATTTATAAATATTTCTTAATTCTGAAATACTGCCGTGTTCAATAAATTTGTCTGGCCAAGTTAAGCACTTAACTAAAGGTGCATTTTCTAATTCTGCAAAATAATTAGAAATAGCTTCGCCAATTCCGCCAGAAAGACAACCATCTTCAACTACAATAATTTTCTTATATTTAAGTGTTGATAAAAATTCTGTATGAATAGGTTTAATTTGTCTTAAATTAATAAGATCAATATTTCCTAATTCATTTGCTGCATCTAAAGCTTCTCTTACCATCGAACCAATAGCAATAATAGCGTTTTTATTTCCGCTAATTAATATTTCTGGCTGCGGAATTTCTGCATTAGTATTTGGAAGATTTACAGAATTTTCTCTTGGATATCTAATTGCAACAGGTCCATTAATAGTAAATGCATATTCAAGCATTGTTTCAAGTTCGGGGCCATCTTTTGGGGCAAGAATAGTTAAATTAGGTATTGCATTTAAGAACGCAATATCAAACATTCCCTGATGAGTTTCTCCATCTCTTCCTGTAACCCCTGCTCTATCAATTGCAAATATTACAGGTAAATTTTGTAGAGCAACTTCTGTTACAATTTGATCGTATGCTCTTTGCAGGAATGTCGAATAAATAGCAACAACCGGTCTCATACCATTAAGCGCTAAACCTGCAGCAAAAGAAATTGCATGTTGTTCTGCTATTCCGGCATCAAATACTCTTTCCGGATAAGTGCTTTGCATATAATTAAGCCCTGTAGCATCAATCATTGCAGCAGAAATTGCACAAATTTTTTCATTAGAATGTGCAAGTGATAATAATTTACGTCCAAATATATCTGAATAAGATTCATGGTTAGCTTGGATTTTAGAATTTGCTGTGCTTAAGTCAAAGCTTCCAATACCATGATACTTTGCAGGGTTTTGTTCTGCAGGAATAAAACCTTTGCCCTTTTTTGTTATTACATGAATTAGAACAGGTCTTTTTAATTCTTTTGCAAGATTTAAAGTATCAACCATTTCTTTAATATTGTGACCATCAATAGGGCCAAAATATTTAAATCCTAATTCTTCAAAAATACCAGCCGGAATAATTGCACTCTTAATCATATCCCTAATGTTTTTCAAATATTTGTAAGCATTAGGAGTATTCTTTACTAATCCTTTTAAACCGTTTTTAAATTTTTGATAACCGTTTGATGTTCTAAGTCTATGAAGATGAGATGCCATACCTCCGGTAGAACTATTAATAGACATCTCATTATCATTTAATATTACAATTAATGGTGTATTGCTATCTCCTGCTGCGTTTAAAGCTTCATAAGCAACGCCGCCTGTTAAAGCTCCATCACCAATTACTGCAACACATTGATAGTCTTCTCCCTTCAAATCTCTTGCTTTGGCATAGCCAAAAGCAGCAGAAATAGAAGTTCCACTATGCCCGGAATCAAAAGCATCGTGAATACTTTCTGTTCTTTTAGGGAAACCTGAAAGCCCATCATGCTGTCTTAAACTATAAAATTGATCTTTTCTGCCGGTTATAATTTTATGAACATAAGATTGATGGCCAACATCAAAAACAATTCTATCTTTTGTGGTATCAAATACTTTCTGCAATGCAATTGTAAGTTCAACTGCCCCTAAATTAGAAGCTAAATGTCCACCGGTTTTTGATACATTATTAAGTAAGAATTCTCTAATCTCAACTGCAAGATTATCTAATTCTTTATAAGATAAATTTTTAACTTGTTTTATTAAATCACTGTTTTTATCTAAATACATTAAATAATTTGCTCCTTTAAATAAGCTACAATATCTAACGCTACTTGATTAGCATTATATTTAGAAACTGAATTTTCAGCCTTCTCAAGAAGTTTTAATGCTTGCTTCTTTGATTCTTCAATACCATAAATTGATGGATATGTATTCTTTTCATTAGTTGCATCACCACCAACATTTTTCCCACGTTCTTCTTTGGTGCTGATTACATCCATGATATCATCTACAATTTGGAATGCATGCCCTAATGATTCTCCATACACAGTTGCATCTTCTAACAATTCTTTAGTTGCACCTCCAAGATAACATCCAACTAATATTGAAGACTTAATAAATGCACCTGTTTTATTTGCGTCAATAAACTCAAGAAGTTCTGCTGTACAAGATTTAGCTTCATTTTCAACGTCTGCAACTTGTCCTTGAATCATTCCGCGAACGCCTGTTCCTTTACTGAGTTCAAAGCTTGCTTTAACTTTACGTTTTAATAAATCTGAATCAGTTAAATACAGTAAGCTATCTTTTAACATTATTTCGTATGCAGCTGAAAGTAATCCGTCTCCGGCTAAAATAGCTATATCTTCACCAAAGACTTTATGATTTGTTAGTTTTCCCCTTCTATAATCATCGTTATCCATTGCAGGTAAATCATCATGAATAAGGGAATATGTTTGGATATATTCAATTGCTTCGGCATAAGGAATTGCAAAAGATATATCCATTTTATTATTGCTTGCAATCTTAAAGAAAGTAAGCATTAATATCGGCCTTATTCTCTTTCCCCCAGCAAGAAGCGAATACTTCATTGCTTCAAATAAAGTATTTGTCTTAGTGTCAATTTCAGGCATGAAATCTAAAATATGATTATCAACTATTTCTTTCAGTTCGTAGTATTCTTGGCTTAACATGATTCTTCAAATTTCTCCAATTTGTTTGTGTCAGGGTTAAAAATTTCAATTTTCTGTTTTGATTCTTCTAAGATTGTGTTACAGGTTTTATAATATTCAACACATTTTTCGTAAAGTTTTACACTTTCTTCAAGTGATAAATCTCCTGATCTCAGTTTATCACTTGCATCTTCTAATTTTTTTATTGCTTGTTCAAAACTAAGCATTCTAATTCACCATCCTTTAATAAAACTTTAACCTTATCGTCTACTTTTACTTTTTTTATGGAGTTTATCCATTTACCTTCTTCATTTTTCAATGCAGCATAACCTTTATCAAGTTGCATTAATGGATTATATCCATCTATTGTTGCTTTATGAAGATTTAATTCATTTGAATAATTGATAATTAAATTTTTTATGCTTGAATTACAAGATTCAAGTATATTTTTAATATAATTGTCCTTGTCATATACCTTTTCTTTTAATGCATAATACATTCTTTCAGGGCAGCAAGAGTTAATTAAATCTTTATAGTATGCAATATCTACTGTAGCAAGTTCTGCTGCAGCTGTAGGAGTTGCAGCTCTTAAATCAGCTACATAATCTGAAATTAATACATCAACTTCATGGCCTACTGCGGATATTACAGGTATTTTTGAGTTGTAAATTGCCCTGGCAACTGATTCTTCGTTAAAGGTCCATAAATCTTCTGCACTTCCTCCGCCACGACCAACAATTAAAACGTCAATATCCTTAAAATTATTATTTAGTTCTTCAATTCCTTTGACAACGGTTGTTGCAGCATCTGGGCCTTGAACTAAAGCTGGATATAATATCAAATTTACAAGTGGGTTTCTTCTTTTAATAGTAGTAACAATATCTCGAATTGCTGCCCCTGTTGGAGAAGTAACAACACCAATTGTTTTTGGAAATTCTGGAATCTCTCTCTTATGATCTTCATCAAATAAACCTTCTTTTGATAGTTTTTTGAATAAAAGGTCGAAGGCTTTTTTTAGATCCCCTTCTCCTTCAACGTCTATCGATTTGATATTAAGCGAATATGAACCACCACGTTCATATACTGAAATCATTCCGTATGCAATAATTTTCATTCCTTCATCTATATCAAATCTAAGTTGTTTTACTCGATCTCTTGGTAAAAAACATCTTACAGTTGAATTTTCATCTTTAAGACTAAAATACCAATGGCCGCTTGAATGCCTGGTTAAATTTGAAATCTCACCTGTAACAGATATATTAACAAGAATAGGATCTGTTGAAAGAATTCTATTAATATAATTATTAAGTTGTGATACGCTAACCGGTTTTATAGCCAAGGAAGTTCTCCTTCTGATAAGGCTAATCCAACAGCATTATCACTGCAAAGATCTGCCCTGCCAAACATCACATTTGTATTAATAAAGTATTGTCTTAAGAATTGGCTTGAAGATACTCCGCCAGAAAGTAATACTTGTTTATAATCTAAATTATCAATGATAGTCTTTAAACTATCGGCAATTGTTTTCATAACAAAATATGAAATTGCTTCTTTGGAATAATCTTTTGAATCAATTAACTTGTTAATTTGATTTTCAATTCCAGAAATATTTACATCTGTTTCTTTTACAGTAATTTTTTTAATTGGTGGTTTGTCTGCTTTATTGTAAGCTATTGCAAGTTTATCAATTTCTTTTCCGGCCGGAAACTGAATTCCAAGTGCAACACCAGTTCTATCAATTAATTGACCAAAAGAAATATCTAATGTTTTTCCAACAATATTAAAATTTTTATCTACAAATTCTAATGTGCCACCTGAAAGATGGCCATAAACAATAGATTCATTGTAATTAACATTGTTCTTATAACTTGCAGATAATATATGCCCTTCTTGATGCGATAATTCAATAACAGGGATATTTAATGTATTTCCAATTATATGTGCAATATTCTTCCCTGCATTAAATACTGGCATGTAAGAACCTTCGTGAGGGCGAGGTTTTGTAGATACGATAATTTTTTCAATTTTAAATTTTAATGCATCTTCAAGTAATACAGGAAGGTTTTCCCAATGTTGATATAATGCATCTGATTGTCTT
>JAUNQK010000026.1:0-7989 GCA_030536235.1 Bacillota bacterium | reverse complement strand
TCTTAAACCTAGTTGTCCGTCTTTTACTAATAATAATTTTCTTCTATCAAGAAGTATCTCATTATTATTAGCGACTGCAACAGAAGTTGTATAGTTACTTGTATCTATTCCTAAACAAATCATTATTTTGCAATTTTGCCAAGAATTCCATTAATAAATTTTTGAGAATTATCAGAACCAAATTTTTTAGCCATATTAACTGCTTCATTTATTGAAACTTGGTTTGGAACATCAGAATCCTTTAAAAATTTAATTTCAGTTACAGCTAACCTTAAAATGGCTAAATCAACTTTTGCCATTCTGTTGATATGCCATTTATCTGAAGCTTCTTCAATTAATTTATCAATATCATTTCTATTTGCAATGTAAGTTTCAATGCAATTATCAATATATTGATCTTTAATGTTTTCTCCTGCAAAATTTACAATGAACTTTTCTTGTGAAGCTTTCGTATAATCATTTTGAGCTTCCATCTGGAAAAGTAATTGCATAACTAATTCTCTTGCGTCTGATCTTTTCATTTTTCAATTCCTTGAATTTGTATATTAATTTTATTTAATGTAATATTATTTTTATCAAGTAAAGCTTTTACATCCTCTTGAATAGTAAAAGCAACTTGAGGAATTTTTGCTTGCATAATTATAGTAATAAAAATATCTAAAGATTGATTATTATTGTTATTTGTAAGATTAATTCCTTTTGATAATTCTTTAGAAGTTAAACTATATTTAATTGGTGCATTAACAAGTGAACCTACTCCTGGTATTGATAATATAGCAACTACTATTTCGTTTATTAAGTTTTGATCTGTTATTTTCCTACTCATAAATAAAAACAGGCCTACTATTGTTAGCAGGCCTGTAATAATTTTATTAATAATTTAGTTATCAATGTTCAGGTCTGCTATTCAATAGCATTTAAATAATCTTGTTTATAATTAGAAAATGCTTTATAAGATTCTGCGAATTGGTGAGATCCACTTCCATCACCTTTTAAAACAAAGTATAAATAGTTTGTGCTTGCCGGGTTTAAAGCTGCTTCAATTGAAGCTTTGCCAGGTGAAGCAATTGGCCCAACTGGAAGGCCCGAATACAAATATGTATTATATGGAGTATCTATATCAAGATCATCATAAAGTAATCTTGTTTTATTCTCTCCAAGTGAATATTGTACTGAAGAACAGAACTGTAATTTCATTCCGTCGTTTAGTCTATTTCTAATTACACTTGAAACAAGTTCTCTTTCACTTGCAACTTTTGTTTCTCTTTCAATCAATGATGCAATCGTTATGATTTGCTGAGTAGTAAAGTTGGTTTTGTTTTCAAGGCTAGCAAATTCTTTTTCAAATTCAGAAAGCATTTTATTAATAATGTCATGAGCACTTGCTCCTTTGAAGACATTATATGTGTTTGGGAATAAATAACCTTCAAGTCTATTTGCTCTTGCACTTAATGTTCCTGTTGGGTCTGCTGCACAATCTTTTTCGTTTGGAATAAAGTCGTAATCATAATCGTCTTCGCAAGCTTTATAAAAATCTTGTTCAGATTCTATTAAACCATCTTTAACGAGCTTTGCAGCAACTTGTCTAATGTAAAATCCTTCAGGTATACTAAAAGTTACTTCTTCTCTTGTAGCATTTTGCAGAGCATAATAAATCTCATCTGTTGACATAGATGGTGATAAGCGATAATTACCAGCCATGAATGATTGATCGATATGTGATAATTTAGCTCTTATTCTAAATCTTTCTGCATTACGAATAATACCGTTATATTCTAATAATTTTGCAATACTATTACTTGTCATACCCGGTTCAACAGTAATTTCATAGTATTCATCATTTGTTGGATCACAAACATCATTGTAATTTTTATAACTTCTAAATACTAATAATACAGCAATTGCAATAATAACAATAATTATTAGAAAGATTAATACGGCATTAAAACTTGATTTTTTACGTTTTCTTCTTGCCATAATTTTTTCCTTTTAAATAAATCTCTACCCAAATAAGAAAATAAGCGCAGGTATAGCCTGCGCTATTTATATTAAATTATTCAGCCTTAGCACGTCCAAGGTATTCGCCGGAGCGAGTATCAATCTGGATGTATTCGCCTTCTTCGATGAAAATAGGAACCTGAACAACTGCGCCTGTTTCAACTGTAGCAGCCTTTGTTACGTTAGTTGCTGTGTTACCCTTAACGCCTGGTTCTGTTTCTGTAACTTTAAGAATTACAAAGTTTTCAGCTTCGCAAAGGAATGGAGCGCCTTCATAGAATTTTACTGTAACGATATCGTTTTCTCTGATAAACTTGATAGCATCAGCAACGAGTTCTTCTCCCATTGGAACCTGATCGAATGTTTCAGGGTCCATGAAGTAATAAAGTTCACCATCACTGTAGCTATACTGCATCTTCTTTGTTTCGATGATAGCTGCATCAAACTTATCACTTGGGTTGAAAGCTTCTTCCTTAATAGCACCTGTTAAGATGTTCTTATGTTTTGTACGTACGAAAGCTGCACCCTTACCTGGTTTTACGTGCTGGAAGTCAAGAATTACATGTGGTTCGCCATCAATAACGAAAGTCATTCCTTTTCTAAATTCACCTGCTGTCATAACAAAATTTCTCCTTAATATATAAATTAAATAATTATAAGCTCTTTATTAGCATTCGTAAGGTTAATTATACCATTTTCCTTAACCACTGCCAAGTCTTCGATTCTTACTCCGAATTTTCCTGGTAAATAGATGCCTGGCTCGATAGAAACTATCGAATTTACAGGGATTTTGCCCTTATAAAGGGGTGATAATCTTGGAGATTCGTGAATCTCAAGCCCCGTTCCATGGCCTAATCCATGGCCAAAATATTCACCATATCCTGCTTTTGCAATAATGTCTAAGGCAAAGTTATGGCAAACATCTCCGGTTAAACCAGCCTTTACGTTAGCACATGCATTTTTTTGTGCTTCAAGAACAATATTATAAATGTTCTTCATTTCTTCATTTGCTGAGCCTATGGCAATAGTTCTGGTCATGTCGGAATGATAACCTTTATAGACACAACCATAATCCATAGTTAAGAATTCACCAGTTTCGATTATTTTTTCATCTGGAACCCCATGAGGCATAGAAGATTTTACGCCACTTATACAAATAGTATCAAAGCTTAAACCTTCAGCTCCATGTTTAAACATAAAGTATTCAAGTTCTAAAGCAACCTGTTTTTCACTCATTCCAGGTTTAATATAACTTAGAATATGTTCAAATGCAGCGCAGCCAATATCTTCAGCAATTTTTGTAAGTTTAATTTCTTCTTCATCTTTTATGATTCTTAAATCATTTACGATGTCGTATTCATTATCTCCTGTAGTTACAATTTCTTTTTCAGATAATTTATCTAACAATTGTAAATACAAATCTAATGATAATGAATTTCTTGAAACCCCAATTCTTTTTGATGAACTATTAGATAATACCTTAGTAATTGGTTCTTCTGAATAGGTAAACCAATTAAGCACTGAAGCCATTTCTCTATATCTAAAATCAGTAATAAGAACTTTTTCATTATCACTAATCCATAATGAAATGTCATCACCTTTTGTTCCCGTGAAATATGAAACATCTGCTGGTTTTGTAATCAACAGGCCATCAATTTTGTATTTAACAAATAAAGCTCTTAACTTATCTATTCTGTTTTCAAATTTACTACTGTCCAAAAACTTCACCTAAAATTTGTGAAATATCATTGATAACTTGAGAAAAAGCCATTTGTGCATTTAAATATTGAGCACATGTTGGGTCTTGCATAACAATGCCATAAATTTTCTGAACCTTTTCAATAAGCTCTGCATCAGGTTCTTTTCCAGACATTAATGCTGTTTGAACTTCAAAATTCTGTTTATTGAAGTCGTCAATCATTTTCTTTAATGATTCATTTGCATCAACTTGTTCTTGATACTTTTTATAATCCTTGTATTGATCTGTTTCTTTTAAAGATCTTGCTAATTCATGAGCTAAGTCGTAAACGTTTTGCATATTATACCTCTATATTTGCATTATGATTGAAACTATCATCGGGCTTCTTTCTGTTCTTGTATAAATAAACTTACGCATTTTATCTCTTAAAAGTTTCTTTAATGCCATTTCATCTTCAAGTTGTTCAGGAGTTGCCATCAATAATACTTCTTCAATATAATCTTCAGCAGATTTAATTAACTCTCCATATTCTTTTAAGAAAATAAGCCCGCGAGTAGAAATGCTTGGCCCTGCTAAGATTTCACCTGTAGCTTGATCAAGTGTAACAGCAATAAGAACGCATCCGGCTTCAGCAAGATTCTTTCTTTCATTTAATACTGTTGCGCCTACATCCCCTACTCCAAGGCCATCAACCATGATGGCTTCAGCTGGAACTTTTTCATCTAAAACTTTAACTTTATTAGAATATAGTTCGATTATATTTCCGTTGCATGCATTAATGATATTTTTTTTATCTAAGCCTAGCTTTAAAGCAATTTGTTCATTTGCTTTTAAATGTCTAACCTCTCCATGAATTGGCATAAAGAACTTAGGTTTAAGAAGTGAATGAATAATCTTCAACTCTTCACAGCAAGCATGCCCTGATACATGAGTTTCTGCAATATCGTTATAAATAACTGATGCACCTAATTCGAATAATTCGTTTACAATATTTGATACACTTTTTTCATTACCAGGAACTGGTGTAGATGAAAGGATTACTGTATCACCCTTTCTAATCTTCACATCACGATGTGCACCATTTGCCATTCTGTATAAGGCTGACATTGGTTCGCCTTGTGAACCGGTTGTAATTATAACAAGCTCTTTATCAAGTACATGTTTAATTTTTTTAAGATTTACAACAGTATTTGCCGGAATATCAAGGTAACCAAGATCTTGAGCTATAGAAACCATTTGTTCCATTGATCTTCCTGAGAAAGCAACTTTTCTACCAGTTTCAACAGCAATATCAATTATCTTTTGTACTCGATGTACATTTGAAGAGAAAGTTGCAATGATAATTCTTCCTTCAATTGTATTAAAAATATTTCTTAATGATTCTCCAACAACTGATTCTGAAGGTGTAAACCCTTTTCTAGCAGCGTTTGTTGAATCACACATAAGAAGCTGTACGCCATCTTTGCCGAGTTCTGCAAATCGCGCAAGATCAATTGCATCACCATCTACTGGTGTATAATCGATTTTAAAGTCTCCGGTATGTACTATTGTTCCAACAGGAGTATTAATTGCATATGCTAAAGAATCTGCAACTGAATGAGTTGTATGAATAGCTTCAATACTAAATGAACCTAAACGAATAATATCCCCAGGGAAAATTTCATGAAGCTTTGGTTTTTTAATTTTATGTTCTTCTAATTTACGTTTAATAAAACCTATAGTAAGCCTTGATGCATAAATAGGTACATTAATGTTTTGAAGAAGATAAGGAATTGCTCCAATGTGATCTTCATGGGCATGTGTAATAAATAAACCTTTAATCTTTTCAGAATTATCAATGAGATAACTAAAATCAGGAATAACTACATCAATACCAAACATTTCTTCTGTTGGAAATGAAATGCCGCAATCAATAATGATAATCTCATCATGATATTGAATTGCTGTTAAATTTTTCCCTATTTCATGAAGACCACCAATTGGAATAATTTTAATTGATTCTTGTATTTTTTTATTTTTCTTTTTTGTTGCCATATCTATCCTTTGATAACGATATTGACAAGTTTTCCTGGAACTGCAATTACTTTAATTACTTGTTTTTCACCAATCAAAGCTTTTGCTTCGTCGCTATTCATTACAATCTTTTCAAGATCATCTTTTGATAAGCCGTTAGCAACTTCCATCTTTTCTCTAACTTTTCCGTTAATTTGAATTACGATTTCAACACTGTCATGTACTAATGCTGATTCATCGTATGATGGCCACTTTGCAGAATATACTAAATCTGTATTACCTAAGCCTTCCCACATTTCTTCACAAACATGAGGAGCAAATGGAGAAAGGATAAGAACAAGTTTTTCTGTTGCATCTCTTAAGAGGCCCATGTTAACGTCATCAAGTTCTTTATATCTGTACATTTCGTTAACAAGTTCCATGATTGCAGAGATTGCAGTATTAAAGTTAAATCTCTTGTCGATATCTTCTGTTACACGTTTAACTGCGCTATTCAAAGCAAAGGCAAGCTGTTTATCATCTTTAGTTTCAATCTTATAAACAGCTGGGATACCTTCAGTTTGTTTAGCCATATCATAAACAAGTCTATATACACGGTTGAGGAATTTAAATGAACCTTCAACACCTGTATCAGACCATTCAAGTTCTCTTTCTGGTGGAGCAGCAAATAAGATGAATAATCTTGCAGTATCTGCACCATATTTGTCGATAATTTCTTCTGGTGAAACAATATTACCAACAGATTTACTCATCTTAGAACCATCTTTTAATACCATTCCTTGTGTTAAAAGATTTGTAAATGGTTCTTCAACTGATGCTAAACCAAGATCATATAAAACCTTAGTAAAGAATCTTGCATACATTAAGTGAAGAATAGCATGCTCTACTCCACCAATGTATTGATCTACTGCCATCCAATATTTTGCTTTGTCTTTATCAAAGCAAGCTTTATCATTCTTTGCATCACAATATCTTAAGAAGTACCATGATGAATCAAGGAATGTATCCATTGTATCTACTTCTCTTGTTGCAGGCTTTCCGCATTTAGGACAAGTAGTGTTTACAAATGTCTTTGAAGTAACGATTGGTGATTCTCCTTTACCTGTAAATTCAACGTCTGTAGGAAGAAGAACTGGCAGGTTTTCTTCATTTTCTGGAACCCAACCGCAATTTGGACAATTAACCATAGGGATTGGTGTACCCCAATAACGTTGACGAGAAATAAGCCAATCTCTAAGTTTAAAGTTAGTAGTCTTTTTACCTATGCCTTGTGCTACAAAATCATCACCGATTGCAGAAATAGCATCTTTATTATTCATTCCAGTGTATTTTCCGGAATTAATCATTGAACCTTCAGCCTCAACAGCATGTTCAAGTTTATCAAGGTCTTCACCAGTATTTGCATCTACTACTGCAACAATTGGTAAATTAAATTTTGCTGCAAAATCAAAGTCTCTTTGATCGTGTGCTGGTACACCCATAACAATACCAGTACCATAACCCATAAGAACGTAATCAGCTAAGTAAAGAGGAACTTCTTTTCCATTGATTGGGTTAATAACATATCTACCTGTAAATTGACCAGTCTTTTCTTTTGATGTTGAAGTTCTTTCAATATCAGACTGTTTCTTTGCTGCTTCAATGTATTCACGACAAGCAACTTCTTCTTTTTGACCTTTAATGAGTTCGTCAACATAAGGATGTTCAGGAGAAATTACCATAAAGCTTACGCCATAGATTGTATCTACTCTTGTAGTAAATACAGTCATAGGAAGATCTCCATCCTTAAGTTTGAATGTTACTTCATAACCATATGATCTACCAATCCAATTGCGCTGCATTGTTTTAACTTTGTCAGGCCAACCAGGAAGTTTATCCAGGTCGTCTAAAAGTCTATCAGCATAATCTGTAATCTTTAAATACCACTGTGAAAGCTTCTTTTTTGTAACTACGCTTCCGCATCTTTCGCAGCAACCATCTACTACTTGTTCGTTTGCAAGTACTGTTGCGCAAGATGGACACCAGTTAACAGGGTTTTCTTTCTTATAAGCTAATCCCTTCTTATAGAACTGAATAAAAATCCATTGCATCCATTTATAATAATCTTCTTTATAAGTGCATGCTTCTCTCTCCCAGTCATATGAAAAACCGAGTTGTCTTAATTGTTTTTCCATTTCTGCAATATTTGAACTTGTCCAAATTGCAGGATGTGATTGATTTTTAATTGCAGCATATTCTGCAGTAAGTCCAAATGAGTCAAATACAATAGGTTGAAGAAC
>JAUNQK010000025.1 GCA_030536235.1 Bacillota bacterium | reverse complement strand
CAATGACATCCTCACAATTACAAAGTGCTTCGAACAAGTCGCCCTGAAGGAACTCAACTTCCTGGCCAAGGGCCGAAGCGTTCCACTTTGCGACATCAAGCGCATCTGAAGAAATATCCGTTGCTGTAACCTTAGCCCCATGCTTTGCAAGATGAAGCGCAATGCATCCGCTTCCGGTGCAAAGATCAAGAACCGTTGTTTCTTGCTGAGCCTTCTTTCTTAAATCAATAAACTGGCGAGCGATATCTGCAAGGCCTTCGGTTTCTGGCCTTGGAATCAAAACTCGATGGTCAACGTAAAGCTCGATGTCTAAAAAGTGAGCCGTCTTAATTACATATTGCAGAGGCTTTCCGGCAGCGCAAAGCTCGGTGTATTCGAACAGCTCGGCTTCCTTTGCTCGATCTGGCAAATAATTGCGAGTCATTATTTCGACCGGTTCGACTTTAAAAATGTGGCACACCAATTCATTGGCAATGTTGTAAGCATCAGAGATGCCCGCTTCCATAAGCCTATTTTTTGTTTTTTCTAGCAATGTACGCATTTGTTGCTTCCTCGTCTTTAATCAGAGTTCCATCTGGCTTTTGCACGCCAACCCAATAATTAACTTCTACGTTTGGGTCTTCGTGAGATGGTAATACTTGCTTTGTTGCAGCGATTGCAACTTCTAATTGTTTTAAGCTTGGCTCTTTAGTTGTGATTAACTGAAGCGAAATGCCAGGCAGTGAGCATGCCTTTACGAAGCCACTGTTGTGGCGGCCTGTAAATTGCAAAAGCTCGTATGAGATTCCGGCAATAACAGGAATCAGAAGAAGCCTGCTTACTACACGAACGATTAAATTTGGCCAGCCAAAGAAGCTGAACACAAGAAGTGAGATAATCATTACGAACATCAAGAAGCTTGTTCCGCATCTTGGATGAAGCGTGTAGAAAGTTTGTGCATTTTCCGGAGTAAGCTCTAAGCCATTTTCGTAGCAATGAATTGTCTTATGCTCGGCCCCGTGATATTCGAACGTACGCTTAATTTCAGGCATGAGCGTAATCAGCAAAACGTAGATTACGAACATGATAATTCGAAGTATACCTTCGATTAAGTTTAGTACAAACGGGCTATTGATTCCGGCATTTTTGAAAAGATCCATTATTACTGTCGGAAGCAAAATGAAAATTCCAACTACCATTGCGATTGCCAAAACGACAGAGATTACAAGGGCAATTGCCATTCCGGCCTTCTCACCAAAATGCTCTTCGATCCAAATATCGACTTTGTCTTTTTGATATGCAGGGTTGTCTTTGTCGGCCTCTTCTAAAACCTCGGCGCTGTAAGTTAAAACGTCGGTGCCCATAACGAGGCTGCTGATAAACGCAACAACGCCGCGAACGATAGGAATCTTCTTCCATGCGCCAGCCTCTTTAATTGGCTCGACGGTGATGTGAATATCATCGTTTGGAAGACGAATCGCGATAGCCATAGCGCGGGCGCCGCGCATCATGATCCCTTCTAATATTGCTTGCCCGCCAACCTTTGTCGGGTTAGCGTTTTTCATAAAAATTCTATTTAAATCCATATTAAATTACTGTCTTTTTAAATCTTTGAATAAAATCTAAATTATTTTTTGATTGTGCCATTTGCATTACGATTCGTTCGGTTGCTTCTGCCGGGCCCCAATCTGAGAGTGCGCGGCGCATCATCCAAACTGCCTCGAGCTCTTCACCGCTAAGCAGCATATCTTCGCGGCGTGTGCCCGATTTATTAAGATTAATAGCAGGGAAGATTCTCTTTTCTGCCATGTTTCTGTCGAGATGAAGTTCCATGTTTCCGGTGCCTTTGAACTCTTCGAAAATCATGTCGTCCATACGTGAACCTGTTTCGATAAGTGCAGTTGCCAGAATCGTAATAGACCCGCCCTCTTTAAGATTACGAGCGGCGCCAAAGAATTTCTTTGGCTTGTATAAAGCGCTTGGGTCGAGACCGCCGCTTAAGGTTCTTCCTGATGGCGGTTCAACTAAGTTGTAGGCTCTGGCCAAACGAGTAATACTATCTAATAAAATGATAACATCTTTGCCGTGTTCTGCAAGGCGCTGCGCTCTGGCAAGCACCATTTCTGCAACCTTAACATGGTGAGCCGGCTGCTCATCAAACGTACTGTAAATTACACGGCCGTTAATTGATTCTTGCATATCGGTTACTTCTTCAGGGCGTTCGTCGATAAGAAGAACAATCAGCTCTGCGCCTGTATTTTGGTTTTCAATTGCAGTCGCAATTTGTTTTAAAAGTGTAGTTTTTCCGGCTTTTGGCGGAGCCACTATTAAGCCTCTTTGGCCTTTGCCAATTGGGGCAATAATGTCTGCCATGCGCATTGATAAAGCGCTGCTTCCTTTTTCTAATTTAATTCTTTCTTTAGGATATACCGGAGTTAAATCGCTAAAATCTTTACGAGCCCTTGCTTTGCCAGGGTCTTCACCATTTACAGATTTTACGAATAATACTGCGCCAAACTTTTCTTCTTTTTCGCGAACCGGTTTGCGGCATACTGCTTCAATCTCGTCTCCGGTTTTTAAATTAAAACGACGAATCTGCGATGGAGCAACATACACATCGGCTTCGCTTGTAAGGAAGTTATCAAATCTCAAAAATCCGAAACCGCCCTCGGCAATATCTAAAATGCCTGTTGTTTCGTATTTTCCTTCTTGTTCTTGTTGTTCTTTAGCAGCTTTTTCTGCTTCAGCCTGTTCGTGCATTTCAATAAGCATTGCAAGAATCTCAGCTTTTTTAAGGCCTGTTACGTCAAGGCCAAGTGCAGCAGCAATTTCACGAAGTTCTGCTACCTTCTTTTCTTTTAATAATTCAATTTCCATATGTAATTTCTCTAAATAAAATGGGGAAAGCGGTAGGAGAGCCCTACCGCCTATTATTATACCATATTATTCCATATTGTTTGCAAGTATTTGCAAAAACGTTTAGCTAAAGAAGACGTTTTAAACCTTCTTCGAGCACTGCTCTTGGGCATGCAACGTTAATTCTGATGTGCCCTTTTCCGGCATCACCAAACATCTCGCCGTCGTTAAAGAAAATCTTGCACTTGTCCATCATATCGGCAACGTTTTGCCAGCGATTGCCGTTCATGTAAGCGCTAAGGTCTACCCAAAGCAAGTATGTTCCTTCTGGCGGAGTCACGATTGCTTCTGGCAAATACTTCATGAAAAATTCCATTGCGAATTCCATGTTTTTATCGAGGTAGTCTTTAAGCTGGTCGAGCCATTCGCCGCCTTCGTTGTAAGCTGCGGTTGCGGCAACTAATGATAAAGCCCCCGGGATTGCGAGGTCGAGCTGGCCCTCAATTACATCTTGGAATTTCTTGCGCATTTCTTCGCCCGGAATAATGATTGTGCTAAGCTGCATTCCGGCAAGATTAAAAGTTTTACTTGGGGCTGTGCAGATTGCAATGTTATCTTTATAGTCTTCTGCGAGGTTAAGAATTGGAGTGTGAACCACGCCGTTTCTTGTAAGGTCGCAGTGAATTTCGTCGCAAATAATAAACTTGCCATAAACCTTTGCGATTGTAGCCATGATGCTAAGTTCGCTCTTTGTCCAAACACGGCCGCATGGGTTATGAGGGCTGCATAAAATCATGCCCTTAACTTCTGGGTTTGCCATCATTGCTTCGAATTTAAAGAAGTCGATGGTGTAAAAGCCGAAGCTCTTTTCTAAGTTATAAATAATTGGCTTACGTCCTGTGCTTAAAATGTGGCGCTTAAATGGGTGGTAAACAGGTTCTTGAATAAGAATGCCGTCGCCAGGCTCGGTAAGGGCTTCGATTAAGCAAGCGATTCCGGCAACTACAGTTGGAGCATAAACCATCCAATCTTTTTCGTAATGAACACCGTGGCGTGTTTCGAACCATTTTTGGGTAGCATCTTTAAGCTCATCGGAATAGGTCGTGTAGCCGTAGCAGCCTTTTTGTGCACGTTCGATAACTGCCTGCTTAATTGGCTCTGCTGTATCGAAGTCCATGTCGGCAATCCAAAATGGAGCGCTTCCGGCCGGAGTTTTTTCAAGCTTAACGGCATGTGTACCTGCTCTATCTATTACTTTATCAAAATCGTAAGTCATGTTTTTCACCTTTTTTTATTTATTACAAATATATCTTGCGACATGGACGCCACTTGCTGAAGCGTGAGATAAGCTGTGGGTTACACCGCTGCCGTCACCGATAACAAACAGCCCCTTATGAGAGGTCTCAAGGTTTTGATCGAGCTTAACTTCCATGTTGTAGAACTTAACTTCTACGCCATAAAGAAGTGTATCGTCGTTTGCTGTACCCGGAGCAATCTTATCAAGCGCATAAATCATTTCTACGATATCGTCTAAGATTCTCTTTGGCAGAATAAGGCCAAGGTCTCCTGGGGTTGCATTAAGAGTTGGCACGATAAAGCTTTCTTCGATTCTTCTTTCTGTTGTTCTGCGGCCTTTTACTAAATCGCCGAAACGCTGAACAACGACTCCGCCGCCAAGCATATTAGAAAGGCGAGCGATTGATTCGCCGTATCCGTTAGAATCTTTGAAAGGTTCTGTGAAATGCTTTGCAACAAGAAGTGCGAAGTTTGTGTTCTTAGTTTGAAGTGCTGGGTCGTCGTAGCTGTGTCCGTTTACAGTAACGATGCCGTTTGTGTTTTCGTTTACTACTTCGCCGTATGGGTTCATGCAGAATGTGCGAACCAAATCTTGATACTGTTTTGTTCTATATACGATTTTGCTTTCGTAAAGTTCGTCTGTGATATGTTTAAAAATTTCTGCCGGAATCTCTACGCGAACGCCAATGTCGACACGATTTGCAGTCGTTGGAATATTAAGTTCGCCACAGACTTTTTCCATCCAGCTGCTTCCGCTGCGGCCAACAGAGATAATGCATTTGTCGCCATAGAATTCTTCTTTTTCACCAACAACTACATAGCCATCGCCCTTGCGCTGAACTGTATTTGCTGATGTATAGAAATAAAAATCGACTTTATCTTTTAGGCTTTCATAAATATTAGCAAGAACCTGAGCATTTACGTCTGTTCCTAAATGACGAACACGTGCTTCTTGTAAGAAAAGTTCGTTCTGCATGCAAAGAGTTTTAAACTTGCTGTTTGCAGTTGAATACATCTTTGTATTTGCGCCACCGTTTTCGCAGTTGATTTTATCAACGTATTCCATTAATTCTGTAGCGCGTTCTTTTCCGATGTATTCGTGAAGAGTACCGCCGAAATCGTTTGTAATATTATATTTGCCGTCTGAGAATGCGCCTGCGCCGCCAAAGCCTGTCATGATTGCACAGTGCTGGCATCTTATGCACTTGTCTACCTTGCCATCAACGATTGGACAATGGCGATCTTCAAGTGGGCTGCCGCTTTCAAGGACTGCAATTTTAAGTTGCGGATTAAGTTTTACTAATTCGTATGCAGAGAAAATTCCGCCAGGGCCTGCGCCTACGATAATGATGTCATATTGTTTCATGTGTTTTTCTCCCCAAAAATATGATGGAGCTGATGAGGGGGATCGAACCCCTGACCTTTTGATTACGAATCAAATGCTCTACCAACTGAGCTACATCAGCGTGCCAACTGTACTCGTGCGTTTGGCCCCTTCGGGGCCACACTTTCACCATCGTCGGGGCTCCCTTCGTCGCCCCTCCTCGGCTGCGTTTCGCTGGATGGCCCCTCATGGGCCATCCGCCCGAGTACATAACTAGTTTTATGCTTATACAATATCCAATATTTCCTCTGCCTTGTCTACAACCCAGTCAGCGACGTTAAGGCCGGTGCGCTGCTCTTTAGGGAGGCAAATTGTCCAGTTAACCAGCACCGCTTTGATTCCGGCATTATGTGCACACTGAATGTCGTATTTACTGTCGCCAATCATAATTGCTTCGTCTGCAGTTACGCCAAGTTTTTCAAGAGCGATAAGGCATGGCGTTGGGTCGGGTTTATGTTTATCGGTGTCTTCGCAAGAAACAAAAGCATCAAATTGATCTGCGATGTCAAATTTATAAAGCCCTGTTTCTGTAGAAGATTTGAGCCTGCTTGTTACGATAGCAGTTTTGTATCCGCGCTTTTTTAATTCAAGAACTAAGTCTCTCATGCCCGGGCACATTTCAATTGCTTCTTTATAAATGCCTTCTTGGTACTGACGATAAATTGCGATTGCATCTTCTGGGTCTACATCTGGAAAACGATTAACCATTGTGTCATAGAGAATTTCTCCAAATGTTCCAACAACTTCTTCGTTAGTGCATTCGCGTCCAAGAATAGTCTTGTAAGTATGTCTCCAAGAGCCAAGAATTATTTCATTTGTATCAACTAAGGTGCCATCGAAATCGAAAAGCACTGCTTTAATTTTTCCCATTTACTGAATTCCTTCGTTTAATGCTGCGTTGATAAATCCATCAAGATCACCATCGAGCACTGCATTAGCGTTACTTATTTCAAAACCTGTTCTTGCATCTTTAACTAATGTGTATGGATGCAAAAAGTAATTTCTAATTTGGCTTCCCCAAGTAATTTGGCTGTGATCGCCAGTAATATCACTAATCTTATCTTTATGTTCTTGAACAGCAATTGCGTAAAGCTTTGAATAAAGCATGCGCATTGCATAGTTCTTATTTTGAAGCTGCGATCTTTCGTTTTGGCAGGTTACAACGATTCCGGTTGGCAAATGCGTAATACGTATTGCGGAGTCGGTCTTGTTAACATGCTGCCCTCCGGCGCCAGAGCTTCGGTATGTATCAACCCTAAGATCTTTTTCGTCTATATCAACTGTGAAATCTTCTGGAAGCTCGGGCACAACATCAACACTTGCAAAAGATGTTTGACGTTTTCCGTTGGCATTGTAAGGGCTAATTCTTACCAGCCTGTGAACACCACGCTCTACCTTCAAATATCCATAGGCATATTCACCTTCGATAAGAAGAGTGGCAGATTTAATGCCTGCTTCTGGGTCGGGCTGAGAATCGATTAATTTAATTCCCCAACCTCTATTTTCGCAATATCTAACGTACATACGCATAAGCATATCGGCCCAATCTTGTGCATCAAGGCCGCCTGTGCCAGCGTTGATTTTTAAAATCGCATTGTTTTTATCATGCTCGCCGCTAAGCAGAGTCTTAGTTTTAAGAGCGCTGCTTAACGCTATAAATTCGTCAAAAGATTCTTGGGCAGCTTCGGCTTCGTCGAGCTCGACAAAGTCTTTTGCGTCTTGAAGCAGCTTTGCGCAATCAGTATATTCTGCAATCTGCTTTTCTAAATTGCCCTTATCTTTTAAGGCTTTATTTGCTCTTTCAACATCGTCCCAAAAGCCCGGTGTTGAAATTTCAAATTCTAAATCTTGCAGTTTTGCCTCTAAACGAGGTACGTCAAAGAGAGTCCTTAAGTTTCCTTAAGGCCTCTTCTTGTTTTGATATATCGTTTTTTAGGTTATCTGCAATTATCATTATTCGTTCTTTCCGCAGCAGTTTTTATATTTCTTACCGCTTCCGCAAGGGCAAGGGTCGTTTCTGCCAACCTTTGGGGTTGCACGTCTAACCGGTTCGTGAGTGCCGTCTTTTGATTCTTTAGGGGCTTCCTTTGGTGCATTTGAAATTGCAGCGCCGCCCATTTTAGCAGCTTCACTATGGCTTGCCTCGCCGGTCTTAACTACTTGATGTCTTTGCGTATTAGTGTTTACGCTAACTGCGAAGCAGAAACGTACCATGTCTTCGCAAATGTTCTTAACCATTTCGTCGAACATGTCTCCGCCAATGTTAGCGTATTCTTGAGCTGGGTCTTTCTGGCCAATAGACTGGAGACCAATACCTGTCTTTAAGTCGTCCATTGCGTCGATGTGATCCATCCACTTTGTATCTACAACTCTAAGAAGAAGCATTCTTTCAACTTCACGCATAACTGGCGCTGTGATTTCTTCTTCTTTCTTTGTGTATGCATCAACAAAACCATCATAGATGTTTTCGCTGTATTTGCTAAAGTCGAATTTCGGGCAGAAGAACTTAACTCTTTCAACTAAGTCGTAGCTTTCGTTCATTGCCTTAGCCTGCTCGGCATTAACTGTAATTTCATCAGCAATGTCGCGCATCATATTTAAAACATGATCTTTAAGATCTTCGCCATCAAGAACCTTGCGGCGTTCTTCATAAATTGTTGAACGCTGTCTGTTCATAACATCGTCGTACTGAAGAACGTAGCGACGAGTTCCGTAGTTTCTGCTTTCAACTTTCTTCTGAGCGTTTTCAATTGTCTTTGTAAGAATTCCGCCTTCGATAGCTTCTTCTTCAACGTTGAGCTTATTCATGATGGTCTGAATTCTGTCGCCACCAAAGAGTCTCATTAAATCGTCATCAAGACCAACGAAGAACTGTGATGAGCCTGGGTCGCCCTGGCGCCCGGAACGCCCACGAAGCTGGTTATCGATACGACGTGCTTCATGTCTTTCTGTTCCGATAATATGAAGACCACCAAGTTGTCTTACTTCTTCACGTTCTTCTGGTGTTGCTTCGCTTCCACCAAGAAGAATATCTGTACCACGGCCAGCCATGTTTGTAGCAATTGTTACTGCATTTTTCTTACCTGCTTCTGCAACAATTTCAGCTTCTCTCATGTGCTGCTTTGCGTTTAAAACATTATGTTTTACGCCACGTTTTTTAAGCATTTCTGAAAGCATTTCAGATTTTTCAACGCTTACTGTACCAACCAAAACCGGCTGGCCTGTTTCGTGGTGCTCGATAATGGAATCAACTACAGCTCTAAATTTCGCCTTCTGAGTTGCATAGATGCTGTCTTCCATATCGTTACGAATTACAGGTTTATTTGTAGGAATTTCAATAACCTTCATGTTGTAGATTTCTAAAAATTCCTCTTCTTCGGTTTTTGCTGTACCAGTCATTCCGGCAAGCTTATCATACATTCTGAAGTAATTTTGAAGTGTAATTGTTGCGAGAGTTTTGCTTTCGCTCTTAACTTCGATACCTTCTTTTGCTTCAATAGCTTGGTGAAGACCATCGCTGAAGCGACGGCCATACATAATGCGCCCTGTAAATTCATCTACAATATCAACTTCACCGTCGTTAACGATGTAGTCGATATCTCTATGCATAATTGCATGAGCCTTCATTGCGACTAAAACGTGGTGGTTAATTTCCATGTTTTCAGGGTCGGTGAAGTTCTCAATACCAAAATATTTTTCTGCTTTGTCAACGCCCTCTTCTGTAAGAGCAACAGTTTTATCCTTTTCGTCTACTGTGTAATCGTAGCCCTTGTTAAGCTCTTCTTGGTCAATTTGGTTTTCACCAAAGACAGGGTTGTTACCAATTTTTTCGTCTTGGTTAATGATTCTTGGTCTAAGCCCGCTAACGAATCTATCGGCAATTTTGTAAAGATCGGTGTTGCCGGAATCCATGCCGGAAATAATAAGCGGAGTTCTTGCTTCATCGATTAAAATGGAGTCGACTTCGTCTACGATTGCGTAATTAAGCTCGCGCTGCATAAGTTGTTCTTTATAAATAACCATGTTGTCGCGAAGATAGTCGAAACCAAATTCATTGTTTGTGCCGTAAGTGATGTCGCACTGATAAGCAGCTTGACGATCTTGGCCTTGAATATCATGAATAACGCAGCCAACAGAAAGACCAAGGAAGTTATAAAGCTTGCCCATCCAGTCGGCATCACGTTTTGCCAAATAATCATTTACTGTAACTACATGAACACCCTTCCCCTCAAGAGCATTCAAATATACAGGCAGGGTTGCAACAAGAGTTTTACCTTCACCTGTTTTCATTTCTGCGATGTTACCGTTGTGAAGAACAACGCCACCGATAAGCTGAACATGGAATGGCTTCATTCCTAAAGCGCGGGCACTGCCTTCGCGGCATACTGCGAAAGCTTCTGGCAGGATATCATCTAATGTTTCACCCTTTGCAAGGCGAGCCTTAAATTCATCTGTTTTTGCGCGGAGCTCTTCGTCTGATAAAGCCTGCATTTGAGAATCTAAGCTTTCAATTTGTTCAACAATTTTTTCAATTCTTTTGACTTCTTTAGCGTTTGGATCGCCAAAGACTGCTGTCATAAATCCCATTTATTTTGTCCTTTCGTTTGCACTCATAAGCACATAAAATAACACTCTATAATTAAAATTCCATCTTTACGTCTTCTTTCTTGCTTTCTTCTGCTTCGAAGAAATCGCGCTTTGTATATCCCTTAGAGTTTGCAATTACGCTTGATGGGAAGCTAACCAGCATCTGGTTAAAGCTTGAAACATTTGAATTGTAAACTCTTCTTGCTGCCTGAAGATGCTCTTCTGCATCGCTTACTGCATTCTGAAGTGTCTTAAAGTTTTCAGAAGATTTCAGCTCTGGATAAGCTTCTGCTACAACGTTAATACCTTGCTGCATTTTATCCATTTCGCCAGAAGCTACTGCTTTTTCGCTCATGCTCATGCCTTTACGAAGATTGATAACATTTGTTAATGTTTCGATTTCGTGCTTTGCATAGCCCTTTGCGATATCAAGTTGCTTTGTAAGTAAATCGTAACGCTTTGTGAGTGCTACATCGATTCCGCTTTCTGCTTCATCAATTTTTACCTGAGCTCTAGCCAGCTTGTTACCGATGCTAATGTAAGCGCATAAAAGGATAACGATAATTACGACTGCAATAATTACTCCAATCATTTTGCCCCTCCTTAGTGTTTATAAATATCTCTTTCAAGTGAAAGTTCATCAACGAAATTGGTGATAAGTCTAAGGTCTTCAAACATTCTTTGTTTTTCTGCCTCAAGATCTATTTTACCAAAAATTTTGCCTTCGAAAGCATCTTTACCATTATAGACACCAATATGTAATCTTCCTCCGGCAAAGGTAAGAAGAATTGGAGCCTTTAATTGTTCCTTTAATTGCAGAATAGACTGCATAATATGAGGGGTTAAAATGTAAAAGGCTTCGTGCTCGTTTTCGGCATAAACTTTAAAGGTTTTGTTAAATGTTTCGTCTTCGAGTTTTACTCTTTCGGTTTTAGTTTGGCCAAAGGATAAAACGCCGCCTATTCTTCTGGCAGAGTAGAAGCCCTTTGAGATAAGTTCAAGATTCCAGTTGAAATCTTTGTTAAAATCAAACACTAACCATCTGCCGCGGAATACTGTGCTTTCAGATCTGTTGCCCTTTGAGTCGGTAGTGACATCAACCATATGCACATCGCTTTGGCGAAAAGCAACGCCCTTGTATGTTGCGGTGATTAAATCATTAGATGAATATTCGTCGCAGCGAAGAACGCCAAGGTCTTCGATTTCGTAGCGTGAGATTCCGGAATTAGGATCAAAGCTAACGTCTTCTAAGAATTCACATTCGTCTAAAGTCATGTTCTTAACAACGTGTTCTTTATAGTATGCCTGATATTCTTTGTTCTTTTTACCTGCGAGAATTCCGCAAATAACAATAATGGCAAACATCGGAACAGCTGCAACGCCAAGGTTAAGCCTGCCAATCATGAAGCTGGCAAATACTAAGATGAAGCATATTACTGTGCAAGCTGTCCAAACGGATGCTTTCTTTTTAAGTTGTTCTAATTCTTCTAATACTTGTTTTTCGTCGTTCATATTATTTTAATAATTTCTGCAATTCTTTAACTTTGTTAGTCTTTTCCCAAGTAAAGTTCTCGAGTTCTCTTCCAAAGTGACCATAAGCTGCAGTCTGCTGATAGATTGGTCTTCTAAGCTTTAATTCTTTGATTATTCCGGCCGGAGTAAAGTCGAACACTTTATTTATTGCTTCGGCAATTTGAGTGTCTGTAAGGCCGTTTTTAGCTGTACCACGGGTATCTACCATGATGGATACAGGCTTTGCAATGCCGATTGCATATGCGAGCTGAATTTCGCAGCTCTTTGCGAGGCCAGCGGCAACAACGTTTTTAGCTGCCCAGCGTGCTGCATAGCAGGCACTGCGGTCTACCTTGCTTGGGTCTTTACCACTGAAAGCGCCGCCGCCATGGCGAGCGTATCCGCCGTATGTATCTACGATAATCTTGCGGCCTGTTAAGCCAGTGTCTCCGGTTGGGCCACCGATTACAAATCTGCCTGTTGGGTTAACGTAAATTTTTGTCTTGCTGTCGATTAATCTCTTTGGCACTACAGGTTTAATAACCTTTTCAATCATGTCTTTTTTGATTGTCGCAAGCTTAACGTTTGGGTCGTGCTGAGTTGAGATTACGATAGTATCTACTCTAACCGGCTTACCTTTTTCGTCGTATTCTACAGTAACCTGGGTTTTTCCGTCTGGTCTTAAGTATTTAAGTGTTCCCTTTTTACGAACGTTTGAAAGCTTTAATGCCAGTTTATGAGCGAGGCTAATTGGAAGCGGCATAAGTTCTTTTGTTTCGTCACATGCGAAGCCAAACATTAAGCCTTGGTCTCCGGCACCGCCAACCTTATCGTTTGTGCCAAGAGCGATATCTTCACTTTGGCTGTGAACACTTACATTGATTCCGCAACTTTCAGCAGCGAAACCATATTCTTCTTTATTATATCCGATGTCTGCGATTACGTTTCTTGCGATTTTCATCATGTCGACATAACCCTTAGTTGTGATTTCTCCCATGATGTTGCAAAGACCTGTTGTAACCATTGTTTCGATTGCAACTCTTGAGTTAGGGTCTTGACGAAGAGCTTCGTCTAAGATGGCATCTGAAATCTGATCGCAGACTTTATCAGGATGCCCTTCGGTTACTGATTCACTTGTGAATAAAATTTTTTGAGCCATAAAAAAATCTCCTTTACATAAAGGAGCCCATCAAATTTTCTCATCTTTCTCTTACGAGTAGGATTTAGCACCTTCGCATAAAGCAGGTTGCCGGGCTTCATAGGGCCTATTCCCTCAGCCGCTCTCGATGAGCTCTATTAAATTACGTTGATATTGTATACCCGATAAAGTTGGATGTCAATGTGTCAGTGGAACATGATAGAGGGCCTATATATCTAACTTAGATTGCTTCGCTTCGCTCGCAATGACAACTTATATTTGACAGAATTTGGTATACGAGCTATAATTAGGTTACTTAGTGTTTTGAGATTGCGGAGGTACGCATGAAAAGAACA
>JAUNQK010000024.1:7131-13144 GCA_030536235.1 Bacillota bacterium | reverse complement strand
ATAATATGTTTAGAATTTATCTTGACATTATTTAACAATAATATATATTAATAATTATATTACTTTTCCACTCACATGATCTAATTCATGCTGAATAATTTCTGCTGTAAACTCTGTAAAGCTGCGCACCTGAGATTTAAAATCCATGTCTTTATATCTAACTTTGATTGATTGATATCTGCTTGTTTTGCGCATGCCTTCAAGTGAAAGGCAGCCTTCTTCTACTAAGTATTTTCCGGCAGTTTCAATAATTTTTGCATTAAACATTACTGTTGGTGTGTCTCCGTTATAAAACACAATAATGTTTTTAAGTTCGCCAATCATATTTGCTGCAAGGCCAACGCACTTGCCTTTGTTTGCTGCAAGTGTATCTAAAAGATCAATTGCGATTTGTTTATCTTCAATTGTTGCAGCTACTGATTTCTGCGCTAAGAATGTTTCGTCTTTTACTATTTCTCTAACCATGGTTTCTAATCTTTATATAAAATATCGTGATAAATTGTTGTATAAAAAAGCGCTTCTGCTTCGTCAAAGTCTTTTGCTTGGCCTAAGATCCACATAAGTTTTGTTATTGCAGATTCCGTTGTCATGTCATGTGCTTCTAATATTCTCAAATGATCTTTAAGTTTTGATCCAACTCTATAGACTCCTAAGTTGCTGCCTTCACTTGGAACCTGCGTTGTCATGACAACTACTTTTCCTTTATCGGCAGCTTCTTTAATTTGATTATAAAAGTCTGAATATTCCGGAAGCCCACCTACACCAAAGCTTTCTACAACGATTCCGTCGTATTGATTTATGATGTAGTTTAATATGTCGGCGCTCATTCCAGGAACAAGTTTAATTAAACCAACATTAGGGTTTAGATACGAATAAAATTTCGGCTTGCTTGGAACGTCATCGACAATAAATCGAGCAATACGGCCATCTTGTATTCTTGCGATTTCTGGGAAGTTTATGCTTCCAAATGCACCAAAACTTTTTGAAAAATTCTTTCTTGCGCGAGTTCCGCAAATAACTGAACCAAAGAAAACAATTTGAACGCCGTGGCTGTTATCATCTGATGCAACAATAAATGCATCGGTTAAATTTCGAATTGCATCAGAACCAATAACATCAATTGGCTTTTGTGCACCGGTAAATACTACTGGCTTTGGGCTATCTTGAATCAAATAGCTTACTGCAGAAGCTGAATATGCCATTGTGTCGGTGCCATGCGCGATAACAAAGCCATCATAGTCATTATAGTTTTCTTCGATTGCTTGAGCCATCATAATCCAATGGCCAGGTCTCATGTTTGTGCTGTCAAGGTTTAAGATTTGAATGCATTCAACATCACAATAATTTATGATATCTGGGCAATATCTTAGCAGTTCTTGTGCATCCATTGCTGGGCTTAAGCCTTCACCGCTGTTTTGCGAGCTAATGGTTCCGCCGGTACCAATAAATAAAATTTTCTTTTTTTTATTCGTATTCATTTACTTCACCAATTGATATGCGCCAAGCGCATGTTTAACAAATGCGTTATATATTACTCGTGCTGTAAGGCCCCATATTGTGCGGCCGCTGTATTCATAGAATATTTCTGTTTGTTTGTGTTTACGCCATTTATAATTCTTACCGCCGTTAATTCGTTCGTAAGGGAAATTATCTGGCAAGTTTACCGACCAATCGATTCTATATTTTTCTGGTTCGGTATTAATGAAAAAATCTACAGGTACTGTAAATACTTCTGCTGTTTCATCTTTACTAAATGTACCTTTGTAATCTTTTAGCTTTGCAACATATGGATACATTACAAGGCTTGATGTACAAAGAACAAGTGTTGGGCCAAGCATTTCTATTTGGTCTTTCTCAATTAATAGTTCTTCGCATGTTTCTCTAATTGCGGCATCTTTAGGCGCTTCGCCCTGCTCGATTATTCCGCCAGGAAAACATACATCACCTGGTTGATCTGGCAAATTCGATGCTCTAACTTCAAACAAAAGTTGATCTTGGCCATCAATATTTACAATAGGAATAATTATTGCCGACTGCAAACTTTCGTCGTCAATTATTACACCTGGAATTGATTCTGTTTTAATTTCTTTTTCTATCATCTATTAATCAAGCAATGTTAAAGGATCGATATATTTTGATTTAATAGCCTTTGCTACGTTTTCGTTTGTGCAGCGTCCTTTATAAATATTTAATCCGTTTCTAAGGCCTGCATCATCAAGCATTGCTTGTCTAAGACCTTTATTTGCAATATCAAGTGCATATTTAATTGTTGCGTTTGTTAATGCAACTGTTGATGTATATGGAACAGCACCTGGCATGTTTCCAACGCAGTAATGAACAACACCATCTTTAATAAATACTGGGTCGTCATGAGTTGTTGTATGAGATGTTTCGCAGCATCCGCCCTGGTCAATTGCAATATCTACAATTACACTGCCCTTTTTCATAAGCTTAAGATATTCTTTTTTGATAAGATGTGGTGTTGCTGCACCTGGGATTAAAACAGAACCAATAACAAGATCTGCTTTTGCAAGAGAACGTTTAATGTTTTCTTCTGTACTATAAAGTGTTGTTACTGAAGCGCCGAAAATATCTTCAATGTATGCAAGTCTGCTTGCACTAATATCAAGTAATACTACATTTGCATCGATACCTACTGCGGCTTTTGCTGCATATGTTCCGGCAACACCGCCACCTAAAATTACGATAGTTCCTCTTTCAACACCTGGTACTCCGCCAAGAAGAATTCCTCTTCCGCCGAAACTTCTTTCAATATATTTAGCGCCTTCTTGAATAGAAAGTCGGCCAGCAATCTGTGACATTGGACGAAGACATGGAAGATTTCCATCTCTATCTTTAATTGTTTCATATGCAACTGACTGAATGTGTTTATCGATTAGCAGTTTTGCAAATGCTGGGTTTGAAGCAAGGTGAAGGTATGTGTAAAGAATTTGACCTTCGTGAACAAGGCTAAATTCTTCAGGTTCAAGCTCTTTTACTTTGATAATCATATCGGAAATATCAAATACTTCTTTTGCTGTTTTCTTAATTACTGCACCTACTGCTTTATATTCTGAGTCTTCAAAACCGGCGGCTTTTCCGGCACCTTTTTCTATATATACTTTATGGCCAGCAGCTACAAGAGCGCTTACGCCATCAGGTGTTAAACCAACACGAAATTCATTGTTCTTTAATTCTTTTGTACATCCAATAAACATTTATTTCTCCTAACACAATATATACACTTTTCCTTATACTTATCTACCATAAATTATAGCATTTTTTGTTTTACTTTTATCGCAATTTCCTCTTTCGAGCAAAGACTGCATTTGTACCCTGAAGCTAAATCAAGTTCTTGAAATTTATATGTAAAATCTTTGCTTGTCGTATCAAAGTTTTCAAAACCAAAACTTATGCCTTGCCCTATCGATTTGATATATGCTTCTTTCTTAGTCCAAATGCTATAAAAGGCATCAAGTCTATCGTTTTCATTTTCTAAAGCCATAATCATTTCGTATTCGCCCTTAGCAAAGAACCTCTTTGCAATATCAAGATTTATATCAGCGACTTTTTCTATATCAATTCCAACTTCGACATTTGAAACAATACATACGACATATTCGCCGGAATGTGAAATGCTAAAAAACACATCAGAAAAATCACGAAGATATGGCTTTTCGTGTTCGTTATAAATGTAATTAATTTCGCCATCACATTTATATCCAAACTTAATCAAAGCATCTCTTAGTAAAAATTCTGCAAGCATGCATCTTTTCTTATCAGCTTCAAATTTATATCTATCTGCTTTTTTCTTTCTATCGCTTGATAGAACATAATTATATTTACCTACGTTATTAATATTGTCTATTAACAACAAAGCTTTATTATCCATAACTACTTAATTACTAAGAAGCGAGTAAGACCTGTATCTTTAAGAATTTCCATAGTGCCGTCATCAACATTAATTAATGAAAAGCTTTTTCCTTCTGCTGTCATTGTTTTATGAAGTTCGAGAATTACTCTAAGGCCTGCACTTGCAACATATTGAAGCTGTAAGAAATCAAGACATAATTCTTTACAATCAGTAGCGATACTAAATGCTTGTTCTTTAAATTCGTTAGATGTAACGGAGTTAAGTTTTCCTATTAAACTTAAGATAACAGAATCGCCGTTTGCTTTTTTATCTATGCTAAACATGCTTTTCCTCCTTATATTCAAACATTAAAAATGTTATATCATCAGATTGATCGGCATCACCGATATAATCTTTTAATTCTTTAAGCAGTAAATCTAAGTTTTCTGTTGGGGGCATATTCATTTTGCTTTCTACAAACTTAAGAAGTCTTTCTTTTCCAAAAAGTTCTTCAGAAGAATTCATTGCTTCTGTAACACCATCTGTGTAAAGCAATACACTATCACCAGGTTCAAGTTTTATGCTACTCTTTTGGTATTTAATATCTTTTATGCTGCCCAAAAATAAATCTGGTTCCATCTTAAGATACTTTGCTTCGCCGTTCTTGCTTTTGATAATTGGTGCACAGTGACCTGCATCAACATATTCCATCTCGCCATTTCTAAGATCTACAACGGCCATAAAGCAAGTAACAAACATTCCGTCTTTATTATCTTTAGCAAGAAAACGATTTACTTTATTAAAGACATTATCTACAGAACACTTCATCTTTGCATAAGTATGAAGCAATGTTTCGCACTTTGCCATAAATAGTGCTGCCGGAACCCCTTTATCAGACACGTCACCAACAAGGAAACCTATATGGTTATCATCCACTTTTAAGAAATCATAGAAGTCTCCGCCAACTTCTTTTGCAGCATCCATAGACGCATAGATTTCATAAAGATCTGTCTTTGGATAGTTCTGGCTTAGCATATTCATCTGAATTGATGAAGCTGCATTAAGCTCGGTTTTCATTCTTAAGTTCTTTTCGGTAACTTCGGTTTGAAGTTTAACAATATCTCTGCATCTTCTTGTTATTACAATGCAAATAGAAATAAAGATTAAATAAATTATACTACATGGAATAATTTGAAGTGTTAGAATTCGCTGTGTATAAACTTCTTTATCTAATATTTGATCAAGTATTAGAGAAAATGCTGAATAAGCACTGCCTGCCACTTTTACAGAAATGCCTTCCTTAATTTGAATAAAATTCAAATCAGCAATATCTGAAAAACCATAATATGATGCAAGCAATGTTAGTACACTAACTGAAAGCCATGTAGAAAGCCCCACTATACTTGTAAATCTTACCGAATAATATCTACAGGATAGAGCAACTGGTATTGCCATGAAAATCATCACAAAACCTGATTCCGAAAAGAATGAAGTGAATATTGCCGTTAGCGTAAACAGCATTACAAGCAAATATTTTATCCACCATTTTCGACCCTTTAAGAGATGACAAATCACAATCGAAAACAATGATAAAATAAATATGCAAATGAATCCTATTCCTATACCTAGAGCAAAGTTGTAATAACTCCAATCATAGAAAATGGCAAGTACAAGAATTACAAAGGCAAGCAGAAATGAATACATGCAGCCCGAGTAATTCATTTTTATTTCGTTGTCTACAAAAACATCATCTGAAAAATGTTTTGTATTAAAGAAACTCCTAAGTTTACTTTCTTTATTCATAATCAAAGAATCCTAATGTTTTAATACTTTCAATTGTTCTATCAAGATATGCATCATCTGCAAATGGCCAAGCAAATCCTAAACGATACAGAACATTTGCGGTGAATTTATTATCAGTTTCTACAACGTGAATGTCTGGTCTATCGTTAGTCATTAACCCAGATAAACGTGAGTTCAACTTTTCATCACCAAGCATCTGATAATATAGTTTATAGTAATCATCATCTGCGATTCTTTCAATTGGAAGTCCACATCTGTTGCAACTTTCAACTATCTTGTATTCATCAAATCCATATCTACTATCAGCATGGAAGGCTGTAAACTTGTCGTCGGTTCCGGCTAAAGTAACAACAACCT
>JAUNQK010000024.1:0-7121 GCA_030536235.1 Bacillota bacterium | reverse complement strand
CATAGGGTCGGTTGAATGTCCTATTGGACATTTTCCAAGAGTTACAAAGCCTCTTAATGCATTGAGAAAAGCATTTGTCGTCATATTCATCTGGAATTCACCATCAGAGAATCGACCCATCAAATTACCAACTCTAATTACTTTTGCATGGAGCCCTTCTTTAATTGCACTAAAGATTCTGCATTCTGCTTGATATTTTGATGAAATATATTTGTTATCCATATCATCAATTACAAAATGCTGGTTCTCGTACATCTTTAAATTGATCTTATATGTTTCATCTGTATGTGAACCCGGAATTGATGTTGTTGAAATCTGAATAAGTTTTGCATCATGTTCTTTTGCAACATCGATAAGATTTTCAACGCCATGGACATTAACACGATATAAACTATCGTCTACGGCATAGTGTTTAACGATAGCAGCGCAGTTGATAATAGTATCAATCTTAATGTCTTTAACTACATCGCAAATATTATCATTTGTAATATCATCATCAATTATTTTTATACGTCTTTCGAATATTTCATCTGAAATATCATCGAAATAGTAAACTAAAAGCTTCTTAAGTCGTTCTTCAGGGCTATTGTATTTTCCTTTTCTAACAAGGCAATAAATGTGTCCTTCTTCTGACTGAAGTAATTCTGCTAAAACATGAATTCCAAGGAACCCCGTTGCACCAGCAAGGAATACATTACCAAGAGGTTTTCTACTTACTTCTGCAGCATATGCTAAAGAATTATATTTAAGAACTGAATCGTATTCAGATGCAAATGAATCTTCTTTTTGTTCAGAAGCATCAGTCTTAGGAGATTTACCATCAATTAATTCTGCTAAGCTTTCCGGAGTTGGATTATCAAACACATCTTGATACTGAATTTCAATTCCTTTTGACATCAGCATCATTGTAACTTTAGATGCTGAAATCGAAGTTCCGCCCATTTCAAAGAAATCATCATCTGGATAATATTCATCGAGGGCAAGTATTTGCTTAAAGAGATCGCAAAGTTCTTGCTCTGTTGTCTTCTTTGCGGTGCGCTTCGAACTTCTATGTTTCTTACTAATTGAAATTTCTGGCAATGCTTTTTTATCAATCTTACCATTAGTAGTTAATGGCATTTGGTCAAGCTGCATAATTGCTGCCGGAACCATGTAATAAGTAAGAATGCTCTTAAGATGCGTGCGCAAATTGCCAAGATCGATTTGATGATCAGCAGTAAAAAATGCTGCAAGGTAATCTTCTTTGCCGTTATTTCTAACAATAACCTTACTTTGCTTTACGCCTGTGAATGAACAAAATGCTTTTTCTATTTCATCAAGTTCAACTCTAAATCCACGGAGTTTAACCTGATTATCACTGCGACCAAAGAATTCGAATTCTCCATTCTTGTCCATGCGAACAATATCGCCACTATGATAAGCAGGGAGTCCATTTAATGTATAAAAGCTTGCTTTGTTCTTTTCTGAAAGCTTTATATATCCTCTTGAAACACCTTCACCGCAAATAATTAATTCACCACTTGCATATGGTGGAAGAATGTTTCCAAATCTGTCAATAGCATAGAGTTTAACATTACCACTTGGCCCACCGATAGTAATCTTTCCGGCATTATCAACAATCTTTGCACTGCAACCAACTGTTGTTTCTGTTGGGCCATAACCATTCACGATTCTAATATCAGGTGAATAAATTTGAAGCTTATCAATTAAGCTTGCAGGAAGTGATTCTGCTGCTGATAATAACGACTTGATATTTCCAAATGCTTTACTAAATTCAGGTATATCAATCATGTTGATAATAAATGTTGGTGTGCATACAATACAAGAAACATTATTATTTTCAATTAATTTAGCAAGTGCATCAGGGTTATGTATTTCATATTCAGTTGCCATAACAAAGCACATTCCACTGCATAAAGGTGGATATATCTCTGCAATAGACATATCAAATGATACTGATGACATTCCTAAAGCTGCACCATTCACCTTTTCATAACGAAGAAGCCAAATGTCGCCATCATAAGTTTGAACAAAATTGGTTAAATTATGATGCTCTATCATTACACCCTTTGGATTTCCAGTGGAACCTGATGTATAAATACAATATGCCATTGAATCCATCGGAATTTCGATATTAGGGTTTTTAGCATTATTTTCTTTTAAAAGTTCTTCTAATGTCTTTGTCTTGTAGGAAAGTGAATCAGCAAAGTATTCACTATGTTCTGCTTTTATAGCATCTGTTGTGATTACAAGTTTACTTTCAGAATCAGAGAGGCAGTATTTAATTCTATCTTCAGGATAATCCGGAAGCATAGGTAAAAATGCTGCGCCAGTTTTCATAATACCAAGTTCTGCAGCAATTACATTTACGCTTCTGTTGACAATTAAGCCAATTATATCTTCGCTCTTAACGCCAAGTTTAATTAAGCTATTTGCAATTTTGTTTGCTCTTTCGTTAAGTTCTTTGAAAGTAACAGTTTCGCCGTTTGAAACCATTGCAAGTTTGTCTTCGTTTGCTGCTGCAACCTTTTCAAACAATTTGCAAAGTGGTATATTTTCAAATTCTGTATCTGTATCATTTACCTTATCAACAAATGCTTTTCCTTCAGCTGAAAGAATTGAAATGTCTTTTATTGATACTGCAGACATAAAGTTTGCTGCTGCAGTTTCAAAGCTTGAAACAAAGCTTTCTGCAAACTCAGCATTATAAATTTCTGTTTTATAATCTAACTTTGCAAGGTATTTTCCACCCGTAATGCTAATTTCAAAAGTAATTGGAGCTTTTGCATCAGCGCTGTATCCTTGACTAAATTCCATAATATCACTATTAAGGACATCCATGCCAAAATCAGCACCTTGATATACAAACATCACATCTGATTTAACATCATAAGCGTTCGCAATTTCTGCAAAAGCAAACAAATCATTGCTCATGCTCTTTGCAAGTTGCTTTTGAAGTTCTAATGCTAAGTCTTTAGGAGCCTTGCTTCCATCTATATTTGCCAATACCGGAATTGTCTTAACCAGCATTGCAATAGAATCTTTAAGCCTTGTATCATTGCGTCCATTATGAATGGTTACATATAAAGCCTGTTCTTTGTGAGTAAAGTTTGCAAGAAGCACACTAAATACAGCATTAAAGAAAGCATTTTCTGTTATGCCATTATCTTTGCAATATTTGCTAACTACCTGGGTATCAAGTTCAAATACCTTTGAAAGTTCTGCAGACCCTTTATCTTTAGCATCTAATATCTTTGGTGGTAATGATTCTGTATCACATCCTGCAAGTAAATTATCATAATATGCTTTAGCATCATCATATTTACTTGTCTTTCTTAATTTTTCTTCGTCAAGAGCAAGTTCGTAAGCTGTATAAGTTTCTGTAGAAAGACTTTCTTTTCTTAACGCTTTTCTAATATCAGAAAGAAGTATAAGCTCGGATGTGCCATCGGAAATAATATGATGTAAATCCATAAAGAGATAGTTGCCACCTTCTGAATGAATGATATTAAATCTATACAATTCAGAATCAAGCATGCTAAATGGTTTTACATAATCAGCTATTACTGGGTCATTATCAATATTAGTGCATTCAATTTTAACTTCTACATCATCGTTTCTTAATGCCTTAACATCTCCGTTTTCATCCATATGAAGTTTTGTCTTAATATAAGGATGTGCATTAGAAGCTTTAATTATTGCATCTTTTAATTCGTTAAGATCAACATTGCTGTTTATCTTAAGCATAACCGGAATGTTATAAACTGTTGAGTTTGGACTACCAAATGATTCAACAAAAATGCCCTGCTGTGTTTGTGAAATCGGATATTCAAATCTAATTTCATATTCTTCAATCTTATTATTTGAATTAAAGAATGATTCGAGGCGGCGAACAGTGCTATTTGCATTAATATCGCTTGTTTTTACTGGCACGCCAAAACATTCTGCTAAATCGTAGTTGAGTTTAACAGCACCAATAGATGTTAAGCCTGCTTCAAAGAAGTCTGTATCAATTCCAAAATTCTTGTGACCAATTGCATCAGATACAATATCGAAAATCTTCTGCTGCATTTCGTTTTGTGCAGCAACAAAATCTTCTGCCTTATATGCTGGTACAGGCAGTGCTTTCTTATTAACTTTTTGATTTTGATTAAGAGGTATTTGGTCTATCTGCATTATTACTGCCGGAACCATATAAGCTGGCTTTTCGGCCTTAATAAATTCTTTTACCTTCTTATCATCAATCTTTTCATCAGCAACAATATAAGCTGCTAAGAATTTTCCGCCATTTTCAGAATCAAATGCAGCAACTGTTGCATCTTTGATTCCGGCATATCTTCTAATTACTTCTTCAACTTCGGTAAGTTCAATTCTGAATCCTCTGATCTTAACCTGCATATCGCGTCTGCCAACAAACTGAATATTTCCATCAGGAAGCAGACGAACAATATCGCCAGTATGATAAAGTCTTTCATACCCTTTTTCATTAGAATAGCAATTAGATGAATAGCTTTCTGCTGTTTTTTCTGGTCTGTTAAGATAACCTCTTGTTACATGTGGGCCTGCAATAATAAGTTCACCTGTTGCGCCCATAGGAAGAAGTTTCTTCTGGTTATCAACTATATAAAGTTTAACATTATCAATAGCCCTTCCAATTGGAATGTTCTTGTATTTGCGATCTACAAGGAACTGAGTTACAAGAACAGTTCCTTCGCTTGGGCCGTAAAGATTATAGAACTTAAAATCATTTACTGGTTCAAGCGGAGTCAATGCTTCCCCGGCAGCAGACAGTTCTTTAAGACTTGTTGTGCCCGGCATAAGTGCAAATTGACGACCAACCTGTGTTGTCATAACGCAATCAGTAATTTTATTTTCATTGAAATATTTTTGAAGTGCTAAAAGATCAAGTCTAATATCTTCGGAAATAATATGAAGTGAACCGCCAGCGGTTAATACGCCATAAGTATCAAATACATTAGCATCAAAACCATAGCTTGCATATACTGCACGCTTTGTATTTAAGTCATATTCAAAGAAATCGCGCATCCAAGCAGCAAGGCACATTACGTTTGCGTGTTCGTAAATTACCCCCTTAGGTTTTCCTGTTGTGCCAGATGTGTAAAGCATTACGAATCTATCATTAGGTTTTATTGAAATTAATGAAAGATCTGCTTCATCTGTTAAGCCTTCGATATCGCTTACCATCATGCGTTCGCCTTGATATTCATCATTAATGATTGATGATAAGCTTTGCGTTGTAATAAGCATCATAGCCTCGGCATCTTGCATCATAAGATTTAATCTTTCTGGCGGATAGCTTGGGTCTAAAGGCATATATGCCCCGCCAGCCTTAAGAACGCCAAGTGATGCAATTACCATGTATTCACTTCTTGGAATTAAAATTCCGGTAACAGTTTCAGCTTTAACGCCACAGCAAACTAAATGCTTTGCAAGTTTATCTGATAATTCATCAACTTGCTTATAGGTATATTTTTTATCTTCATATACAACACATTCAGCATCTGGGTTTTGTTTTACTTGTTCTTTGAAAAGTTCTACAACTGTTGCTTCTTTATCATAATAAGCATCTGTTTCATTAAATTTATCAATTAAGATTCTTGCATCTCTATTAACAAGTTCAATTTCAGAGAGTTTATCAGCCTTCAGCATTTCAGATACAATCTGGAAATACATATTAACAAAGCTATTCATCAAAAGATCGCTATATGAATTGCCATTAAAATTCAAAACAGCTTCATATGTTGAATCAAGCTTATGAATCATAAGCTGCATGTCTCCGGCTAAATCATTATTCTTGATTGTTCTATTGAGTAACTTAATGCCACCCTTTTCTACGCCGGAAAGCATTTCTGCTTGATATACAAACTGAACAGTTGTGTTAAAGCCATATTTATGAACGAGCTCACTCATGTCAATGCAGTCGTGGCTCATTGTGTTAAAGAAATAATCTTGTGTTTGATGTAAAAACTCATCAACCAAAGCATTATCATCTATATCAAAATACATTGGAAATGTTCTTACAAACATACCAATTGAATTTGAAAGTCTATCGTCATGACGACCATTATTTACCGTGCAAAATAGTGAGTTATTTAAACCATTAAATTTTGCAAGGCAGTAAGCAAATGCTGATAAGAAAAGTGTATTCTCTGTAATACCGTGCTTTCTTACAAAGCTTTCTACTTCGCTTACTGTTAAATTTGATTCTGCAGTAAAGTCAACTCTGCCAGAACCTTTTTCTTGTGCCTCAGAAATGACATCGGCAATTGGGATGCTATCAGCATCAATGCTGCCAAATTTTTCATTAAAGAATTTATCAGCAGCTTTATATTCATCGCTATCTTTAAGATTAATTTCGTGAAGAGCAATATCAAAGATATTTAATTTTTCTTCTTCTAATTCTTCACCTAAATAGCAATCAACTATTTGATTTAACAATACTTCAATAGATGTTCCATCAAAAACAATATGATGAATATCGTAAACGAAGTAATTTCTAAATCCATCATTCCAAATTTGGAATCTATAAAGTGGGCCATTTTCTAAATCAAAGGCCTTTACAAAATTAGAACATTCATCATCAAATGATGCAATATCCTTGCGTGAAACAAGAATATCTTTTTGTTCTACCTGCATTACAGTTTTACCATCAGAAACATTAAACTTTGCATTTAAAACTGGGTGAAGTGCTGCGACTTTTTTAACTGCAGCTTCAAATTTATCGACATCGATATCTTTTGGCAGAAGTGCATAAAGCGGAATGTTATACATAGTTGATTCTGGTTTTTCTAAACATTCCAAATATACACCAAGCTGTGAAGCTGTAAGTGGGTATTCTTTAAGTAATGTATTTTTATGTTCTATGCTGTTAGTTCGTTTTTCGTATTCTTTTGCGATTCCGGCCGGAGTTTTACCAAGAAGTATCATCTCTCTTGTAAGGCCTTCAAGATTCAATTCTGAAACAAGCTTAATTGTTTTGATTGAATCGCCACCAAGCATAAAGAAATCATCAGCGCTGCCAACACGCCCACATTTTAAAATGCTATCAAATCCTTCGCAAATTTGTTTTTCTAAATCATTTGCAGGCGCAATATAATCGA
>JAUNQK010000087.1 GCA_030536235.1 Bacillota bacterium | reverse complement strand
CTCTAGCAAATTCCTTAGTTAAGAATAATGAAAAGGTCGCTTTTGTGAAGGTATCTAATTTCTTTAACGAAATGAAGTCATATATCGTTTCAAGAAATGAAATGATTGATATAAATATTAATAAGTTACAAAAAGCAGATTATTTATTTTTAGATGATATTGGTTCTGAAGCTGTATCTGAATTTGTAAGAGATGACATTTTATTTAGAATCTTAGATTATCGTATGGAAAATAAATTAGTGACAATCTTTACATCAAATTTAAATAAAAATGATTTATTGAAGCATTATACTTATGATCGTAAAGATAACGCTAATTTAGTAAATGCTAAAAGATTAATGGAAAGAATTGAAATATTAGCTGAAGATTATGTATTAGTAGGCAAAAATATGAGGAGGCAATAATTATGCTTAGAAAAATCGGTATATTAACTTCTGGTGGTGACTCTCCTGGTATGAACGCTGCAATTCGTGCCGTTACTAGAACTGCATTAAGCAATGGTATTGAGGTTGTTGGAATTCATGATGGTTATAAAGGATTGGTTGAAGGAAATTACGAACCATTTACAAAAGTATCTGTATCTGAAACAATGGCTAGAGGTGGTACGATTTTAGGTTCAGCAAGACTTCCAGAATTCAAAGATGAAGAAGTTGTTTTGAAGGGTTGCCAAAAGTTAAAAGAGAATAATATTGATGCTGTTGTAGTAATTGGTGGTGATGGTACATATCGCGGCGCTGATTCTTTAACTAAGCATGGAATTAATTGTATTGCTTTACCGGGAACTATCGATAATGATATTCAAGGTACAGATTTCACAATTGGTTTTGATACAGCATTAAATACAATAGTTGAATGTGTTGATAAACTAAAAGATACATCAAGTTCGCATCATAGATGTTCGGTTGTTGAAGTAATGGGCAATAGATGTGGCGACTTAGCGATCTATTCTGGTATTTCTTGCGGTGCTGAAATATTGATTACTCCTGAAACTGGATATGATGAAGAAGCAGTTCTTGAAAAATTAAAATACTTTGAAACAAGAAAAAAGAATCATGCAATCGTTATTGTTTCTGAAAAAGTTTGTGATGTTAATGCATTAGCCGATAAGATTTCTAAATCTACTGGTTTTGCAGGTAGAGCAACAATCTTAGGCCATATTCAAAGAGGTGGAGCTCCAACTCCAACTGATAGAGTATTAGCTTAGAGAATGGGATCTAAAGCTGTCGAATTATTAATCAATGGCATAGGTGGCCATTGTGTTGCGATAAAGAATGAAGAAATCATCTCTATGCCTATTGAAGAATGTATTGCAATGCCAAGAAGAAATAGAAAAGATTTCTACAAGATGTTTGAACAATTAGTTTAGTAATAAAAAGTATATAAAAAGTCAGGATAATTCCTGACTTTTATTTAATTGTCCAATAATCGTAATACATAATTCCGTTTTTACCTTTTAGAGGATAGGTGGATTCTGTATATCCAATGCGTTTTAAGGCAGAAATCCTATCAATAGCATATATAGGAGCCTTTGTTATTATTCCTTTGCTTCCAAATAAATCATTAATGTGTGGAGTGATAAGCGAGAAAATTGAGAATAATGTATCTTCGTTTTCACTTTCTTTAGAAACATCAACCCTTAAGATAGCCATATTGTTAAATTCATCATCAGAAACACGTAGGCATAATTCAATTGTGCCAATTGTTGAATTTTGTTTTTTATCAACGATTGATAAACGAACAAACCATCCGTTATTATATGACATCTTCCAAAAGTCTAAGGCATTTTGCATTTTTTTCTTTGGTTGAGTAATAAAAATTATCTCCATCACAATTGTCACTATTTAAAAATGGCAAAACATCTTTATTGCTGTAAATTTTAAATAAATCTTCTAAGTCATTTTGGTTAAACAATCTTAGTAAATATTTATCATTTTCAAATGTAGGACACTTTTCGTAAATGTTCATATTATATTTAGTTCGCTTTCTTCATTGCTTCAACGTGGTTAAGTATAACTGGAATTACAATTGGATTATGATTTGTTTTTTGATATAAGAATGGTTCAAGTGTGTTTCTAACACAATTCTTTAAATCACCAAATGTAACTTTTTGTTTCATAGCAGTCTTCAATGCATCATACACAATTGTTTCTGCTTCTTTAATTAATGTTTGTGAATCTTTTAAATATACAAAACCACGTGATACTATACCTGGTTTGCATAATATTTTATTTGTTCTTGAATCAATGCATACAACTACCGCAACTAGTCCATTATCAGCTAGAATCTTACGATCATTTATTACAGAAGTTGATAAACCAGATATATCGTTACCATCAACATATATTGCATCAGTTTGAATTCTTGTATTAGATCTATATACTTCACCTTCATGAAGAACTAAAGCATCACCATTTGAACATATGAAACAGTTTTCTTTTGGAATGCCAGTTTCAATTGCTGATTCAGCATGTAACTTAAGCATTTTATATTCACCATGCATTGGCATGAAATATTTAGGTTTAATTAATTGAAGCATTAATTTTTGTTCTTCCTTAGAAGCATGCCCTGTAGTATGCAAAGAAGATAATGTTGAATTAACTAAAACCTTTGCACCATTTCTAACTAATTGATTTTCAATACCACCTATATTTAATGCGTTACCTGGAATTGCACTTGATGAGAATACTACTGTATCACCAGGAATAATCTTTACATATTTGTGAGAACCACCAGCAATTCTACTTAGTGCTGCAAGAGCTTCACCTTGTGATCCTGTACATACAATACACAACTTTTCAGGAGGGTACATATTAACAGATTCTTGTGAAATAAATGTTTCTTCTGATACATCAATGGTTTTCATTTGCATACCTATTTCCACAACATTTTCCATAGATCTACCAATGACGCAAACTTTTCTTCCACATTCATCAGCTGTTTTAATTATTTGCGAAAGTCTATTAACGTTAGATGCAAAAGTAGAAATTAAAATTCTGCCTGTTGTTTTCTTCATTATGTCATTTATTGCACTTGCAACTTGTTTTTCAGAAATTGAGAAACCATCAACTTCAGCATTGGTTGAGTCAGACATAAGTAGAGTAACACCAGCTGCACCAATGTAAGCCATTTTTTGATAATCAGAATTTTGGCCAACTGGAGTTAAATCAAATTTAAAGTCACCAGTTTCAACAATTCTTCCATTAGGTGTATTAATTAGTACACCTAGAGAATCAGGAATAGAGTGAACAGTATTAAAGAATCCAATTCTAAAATGGTCTGTTTGAATAGAAGAATCACCGTTTATTTCTATTACTTCAGTATTTGCTAATCTTCTTCTTTCTTGAAGTTTTTTCTCAATTAAAGCTTTCGCAAATC
>JAUNQK010000023.1:8052-13419 GCA_030536235.1 Bacillota bacterium | reverse complement strand
GATGCACAGGGCAACGCTCTGTCATGGTGCTCATCTGGTTCACTTGGTTTCAAGGGTTCCAGAAAGTCCACACCATTTGCAGCTCAGATGTGTGCTGAAGAAGCAGTTAAGGGCGCATTAATTCATGGACTTAAGAATGTTGAAGTTTTCGTAAAGGGACCAGGTTCCGGCAGAGAAGCTGCTATCAGAGCACTCGCTGCAGCAGGCCTTAATGTAACAATGATTAAGGATATTACACCAATCCCACACAACGGTTGCAGACCACCGAAGAAGAGAAGAGTCTAGTAAGGGAGGAAAACGAATATGGCAAGATATACAGGACCTTCCTGCAGACTTTGCAGAAGAGAAGGTCAGAAATTGTTCCTTAAGGGCGAACGTTGCTACAGCACAAAGTGCGCTCTTGAAAAGAGAGCTTATGCTCCTGGTCAGCATGGTCAGGGCAGAAAGAAATCTTCAGGTTATGGTCTCCAGCTTAGAGAAAAGCAGAAGGCTAAGAGATTCTACGGGCTTCAGGAAACTCAGTTCAGAAATCTCTTTGACAAGGCAGTTAAGGCTCAGGGCCAGACAGGTGCTAACCTTCTGATTATGCTTGAAACAAGACTTGATAACGTAGTATTCAGAATGGGTCTTGCTTCTTCTCGTAAAGAAGCTAGACAGCTCGTTACACACAGCCACTTCACAGTAAACGGAAAGAAAGTTAACATTCCTTCTTACGCTGTTAAGGCTGGTGACGTTATCGCTGTAAAAGCAAAGAGTCAGCAATCTCCAAAGTTCAAGGAAATCAAAGAAATGACAATTAGTACTCCGGAATGGGTTACTATCGATACAGAAAAGCTTGAAGGAAAAGTTCTTTCACTTCCAACAAGAGAAATGATTGATACACCTGTTGCAGAGCACCTTATCGTCGAACTCTACTCCAAGTAGTAACTGGTTTACGGTTATGGTTTGGGCGTTATTGATTACCATCGCTATAGGCGTGGTAAAAAAACACTCTAAGTAGATTTTGATTCTCAGAAATAGGAGGGAAATATAGTGATTGAATTTGAAAAGCCAAGCATTGAAGTATTTACTTCTGAAGAAGATCCTAGCTACGGCAAATTCGTTGTAGGCCCTCTTGAAAGAGGCTATGGCAATACTCTTGGAAACAGCTTAAGAAGAATTCTTCTTAGCTCACTTCCGGGTGCTGCAGTTACTTCCATCAAGATTGATGGAATACTTCATGAATTTTCAACAATTCCGGGAGTTAAGGAAGACGTTACAGAAATCATTCTTAACTTAAAGCAGCTTGCACTTTCACTTGACGGCGACTCACCAATTCATGCTTTAATTAACGTTAGTGGCCCAGCAGAAGTAACTGCTGCTGACATTCAGGCTGACGGAATTCTCGAGATATTCAATCCAGAGCTGCACATCGCAACTCTTGAAAAGAACGCAACTCTTACTATTGATCTTACAATAGCAACAGGCAGAGGCTATGTTGTTGCTGAACAGAACAAGACAGAAGAAACACCAATTGGTGTTATTCCAATCGACAGCATTTACACACCTGTAAGAAAGGTTAACTACACTGTAGAACATACACGTGTTGGCCAAGTTACAGACTTTGAAAAGCTGATTCTTGAAATCTGGACAGACGGCAGCATCTCTCCAAAGAAGGGCGTTTCTATTGGCGCAAAGATTATGCTCGACCATCTTAATCTGTTTATTGGTCTTACAGAAAATATTGATACATATTCAACTATGATCGACAGACCAGCAGATAAGAAGGAAAAGGCACTCGAAATGAGTATTGATGAACTCGAACTCAGCGTTCGTTCATACAACTGCTTAAAGCGCGCTAGCATTAACACTGTTGAAGAACTTACAAAGAAGAGCGAACTTGAAATGATGAAAGTTAGAAACCTCGGAAAGAAGTCCTTCGACGAAATCAAGCATAAGTTAGAAGATCTTGGTTTAGGATTTAAACCAAGTGATGATTAATAAAGGAGTCTAAGCACATGAATGGTTATAGAAAGCTGGGCGTAAAAACTGCTCACAGAAAGTCCATGCTTAGAAATCTCGTAACAGACCTTTTCAAGTACGGCCGCATTCAGACAACTGATTGCAGAGCAAAGGAAACAAGAAAAGAAGCTGAAAAGATGATTACTATTGCAAAGAAGGGCACATTAGCAGCTAGAAGACAAGCTCTCGCTTATATCAAAGACGAAGATGTTGTTTCTAAGCTGTTCGATGAAATCGCACCAAAGTATGAAGACAGAAATGGTGGATATACCAGAATCTTAAAGCTTGGTCCACGCAAGGGTGACGTTGCTGAAAGCGTTTTCCTTGAGTTAGTATAGGGCTTAAAGGTATACAAAAAAATTAACAGGTTGCATTTGCAACCTGTTATTTTTTTGTGCGTTCGGGCCAATGTGAAAAGACTCTCTTCAGGGCCACACTTTCACCATCGTCGGGGCTCCCTTCGTCGCCCCTCCTCGGCTGCGTTTCGCTGGATGGCCCTTCAGGGAGTCTTTTCACATTGACCACCATTACGTATTACGAAGCCCGAAGCAATCTTCTGGAACCATTTGTCATTGCGAGGGCGAAGCCCGAAGCAATCTCACAAAAGGCTATCTAAATGTGATATAATTAAGTGTTATGATTAGGCGCACTATAGCTACAATTTTAATAGTCGCAATGCTGCTTTGCTGTGGATGCACGCAGCAGGTTGCTGAAGATACAGTAAGTTTTGGTGAGGACTGGCTTCTTAATACTTACTGCTATATTAAAATTTTAGAGCCAGGAAAAGACGAGGCAATCAAAGATTGTTTCAAGCTTGCGCGAAGCCTTGAGGGCGAGCTTAGCAAAACGATTGAAAGTTCTGCTGTTTCAAAAATAAACAAAGCGCCTGCTGTGACAGGTTTTAATTGTGATGATCCCGAATTTGTAAATGCCGGAGTCGTTCTTGGCAACGCCATAGACTTCGAAGTTTTAAGCGGCGGCGATTTTACTGCCAGCATTGGCCCGGTGTCTAATCTTTGGGATTTTACTTCTGGCGAGGGCAAGGCTCCGGCCGAAGAAGAAATACAAAATGCGCTTAAAGTTGTTGGCACAAAAATGATTTGGATTAACGAAGACGGCTCTATCGAAAAGGCCGCAGACGAAGTTCAAATAGATTTTGGCGCAATCGCAAAAGGGTACATCGCAAGCCAGTGCGCAAACTTTTTAAGAGATAGCGGCGTGCAGCGTGCAATTTTATCTTTTGGCGGAAACATAGTTTTGCTTGGGCAAAAAGAAGATCAAAGCCCATGGGCAGTTGGAATCGAAGCCCCAACGCGTGAACATGGCGACGAAGTTTTAGAAGAGCGCGAGTCAATTGGAATGGTTGCATGGGACGGCGCAAGTGGAGATCTTGATGCTCTCGCAAATGGAGTGGCCCCGGCAATGTCGATTGTAACCTCCGGAACATACGAGCGCTACATCGAAGACGGCGAAAAAATTTATCATCACATTTTAGACCCTAAGACAGGCCGCAGCGCAGAAACAGATTTAGTTTCTGCAACTATCATTGGCCCCGATTCAATGCAGTGCGATGCACTTGCAACGATTGCGATTTTAAAGGGAAGCAGCGCTGCGCAAGAGTTTTTAGAAGAGTATAAAAGCGTGAGCTTAGGGCAATACGAGTATGTACTTATCACCGAAGCAGGTGAAATTATAAAATCAGCCGGCAGCAATCTAATTTGAAAACATGAGTTTAATCGAAATTCACAACCTAAAATTCACATATATAGAGGGCGACGGTGCCCAGCAAAAAACCGCTCTTGATGGAATCAATTTAGAAATCGAGCGCGGGAGTTTTGTTGCAATCATGGGGCGCAACGGAAGCGGAAAGTCGACTCTTGCTAAGCATTTTAACGCACTGCTTCTTCCAACTGAAGGCGACATTATTATCGATGGCAAAAATACTAAAGACGAAAATTCTCTTTGGGATATTCGAAGTAATTGCGGCATGGTTTTCCAAAACCCCGACAACCAGCTTGTAAGTTCTGTGGTAGAAGACGATGTTGCATTTGGCCCTGAAAATATCGGCGTTAATCCTACCGAAATTCGCGTGCGCGTAGACAAAGCATTAAACGATGTTGGCATGTACGAGCATCGAAAGAAGGGCCCTCATCTTTTATCGGGCGGCCAAAAGCAGCGCATTGCTATTGCCGGAGTCTTGGCAATGCAGCCGCAAATAATAGTATTCGACGAACCAACTGCAATGCTCGATCCAAAAGGGCGTAAAGAAATTCTTTCGATTATTAAAGAACTTCATGATTCCGGCAAAACAATAATTCTTATCACTCACTTTATCGAAGAAGCAATCGAAGCTGACAGAATTATTGTGATGGAAAAGGGCAAGGTTAAGCAAGACGGAGCCCCGCGCGAAATTATTTTAGGCGGCGAAGTTGATTTAACCTTTGCTGCGCAGCTTGCGCAAAAACTTAGAGATAAAGGGATGAGTATCCCTCAAGATATATTTACCGAAGAAGAACTCGAAAAACATTTATGCTCATTGAAGTAAAAAATTTAACACATATATATAGCGAAGGAATGGCCTTCGAAACAGCAGCCCTGCAAGACATTAGCTTTACAGCAAAGCCGGGTGAATTTGTTGCGCTTATTGGCCATACCGGAAGCGGCAAGTCTACTTTGGCGCAGCATCTTAACGGGCTTTTAAAACCTACCAGCGGAATGGTTTTGGCAGACGGCAAAGATCTTTCGCAAAAGGGCAAAGAGATTATGGATTTGCGCCACAAGATTGGCACGGTGTTCCAGTATCCTGAGTATCAGCTTTTCGAAGAGTCGGTTCTGCTCGACGTAATGTTTGGGCCAAAAAATATTGGGCTTAGCAAAGAAGAATGCGAAGCTCGCGCTATTGAGGCATTAAGAATTGTAGGCATTGACCCAGATGAAAAGGGAAACGTTTCGCCGTTTTCTCTTAGCGGAGGCGAAAAGAGGCGTGTCGCAATTGCTGGCGTAATCGCAATGCAGCCCGAGGTTTTAATTTTAGACGAACCAACGGCGGGACTCGACCCTCAAGGCCACAAAGAAATTCTCTCAATGATAAAGAGAATTAAAGAAGAAAAAAATCTTTCAATTTTCTTAGTAAGTCATAATATGAACGATGTTGCCGAGCTTGCCGATCATGTTCTTGTAATGCATGCCGGAAAGCTTGTGATGGATGGCAGCCCTCGCGAAGTTTTTGCCCGCGAAGAAGAGCTAAAAGCAATGGGCTTAGACATTCCAGACGCAACTCGCTTTGGAAAAAAATTTGGAATTAACGCTTTAACACTTGAAGAATTGGTAGAACAACTTGGCAATTAGAGATATAACTTTGGGGCA
>JAUNQK010000023.1:6374-7952 GCA_030536235.1 Bacillota bacterium | reverse complement strand
CTTGCAATGATGATGACCATTGCTTTAAGATTTATCCCAACGCTGCTTGAAGAAACTGATAAGATTATGAAAGCTCAAACGGCTCGCGGCGCAGATTTTGAAAGCGGTAATTTAAAAGAGCGCGCAAAGGCACTTGTCCCGCTTTTAGTACCACTCTTTGTTTCTGCATTTAGAATCGCTTCAGATTTGGCAATGGCGATGGAAGCTCGTTGTTACCGCGGCGGGGCAGGCAGAACCAAGATGAATGAAGCGCGTTTCAAATCAAACGATTTAGTCGCAGCAGTGCTGCTGATTATATATTTTGTAGTTATTATTTTGTTAAGGCAATTTTAGAGGTAAGATTATGGCTAATATCAACAAGCGCATGAAACAAAACATTGAAAGAAATAAATTGGATCATGCCGACGAATTAACTGCACTTGTTAAGAACGAAAGAAAAAACAAAGCTGCATCAAAATTTATTAACGCTTTAAAAATTATTGTTATTGCAGCAATATATGCTGGGCTTACAATTTTTGTGTTCAAAGATTTTTCATATGGTGTTCACCAGTTCAGAATTGTTGAATGCTTAATCGGTTTAACATTCTTTGAACCATGTACACTTGCAGGTGTAACAATCGGGTGCTTCATTGCAAATATTTTTGGCCCTGCAACATTCTTTGATGCAATTATCGGAACCTGCATAACCGGCCTTGGTATTTATTCAATGAAATGGTGGGCCGAACGCCAAGGTAAACCTGTGATTGGAATGCTTCTTTATGCATTTATGAACGCTGCTGTTGTTGCTTTGGAATTAAGCTATATGAACATTGGCGCAAGCTATCAAATGGCAACAATCTTCTTCTGGGTACTGATTGGCGAGCTTGTTTGCGCTGTTGGCGGCGGTTCACTTATTTACTTTATTGTCGGAAAATTCTGGGAGGATATCGTAAGTGAGACAGAGACGGGTGAAAAACAGGGATTCAATCCTAACGACATGCCAAGATTATAAATACGAGAAACCCCAAGAAAAGCCAATATTTGATAAGCCTACTTTTTTAGAAATAGGTTCTGGAAAAGGCCAGTTTTTGACGCAGCAGGCCTTGGCGAACCCCGAAAATTTCTATTTGGCTTGCGAAGGCGGCCTTAATATTAGTGTTAGAATTTTGCAAAAGGCAGAAGAACTGCAGCTGCAAAATTTGAAGGTTATTACCGAGTATATTACGGTGCCAACCGATTGGTTTGCCCCTGATACTCTTGCCGGAATCTATATAAATTTCTGCGACCCATGGCCAAAGGATAGACACGCTCACAGAAGGCTTACATATAGAAAGCTGCTTGAGCAGTACAAGGTGATTGCAAAGCCTGGTGCTTGCCTTGAGTTTAAGACTGATAACGATCAGCTTTTCGAGTGGAGCCTTGAAGAGTTTGAAGCTGCCGGCCTTATGCCGCCAGAAGAATTCACAAGAGATTTATGGAATTCTGAATTTGCCGAAAAAAATATTCATACCGAATATGAAGATAAATTCGGTATGAATGGAAAAACAATTAACTATATAAAAGTAAAATTAAAAGCAGATCTGTAAGATCTGCTTTTGT
>JAUNQK010000023.1:0-6274 GCA_030536235.1 Bacillota bacterium | reverse complement strand
TTTACTGATACCATGCCCTGAATCTTAGCGCCTGGTTCAACTGCAAGAACTGCAGATGTGATGTTTCCGCGAACAGAGCAGCTCTTGGAAAGACCAACGTTTCCTGATGCATTAATATCACCGACAACGTTACCAAGTACAGAGATGTGTTTGCAAGAGATTGAGCCTTCTACTGTGCAACCTTCCTTAACAGATACACTTCCGCGAGCTCTAATTGCATTAAGCTTTCCGGAATTGTTAATTACTAAGTTGTTGCATTCGATGCTTCCCTTGATGATGCCTTGAAGCATTAAGTTTCCGGCAATCTGAACATCGCCTTCAACTACGCCGACAACAGCAAGGTGACCCTTTGCTTTGATATCGCCGTGAACTGTTGTCCCTTCAGCGATAACACCCATTTCGTCTAAGTATGTTCCTGCAGCATCGTCTGATTTTGCAGCAGGGATTCTAATTTCTTCAATCTTTTCAGTAGCAGGTGCTTCTACAACAGGAGCTTCCTGAACTTCGAGTTCTTCTTCTTTTCCAGCAATCTTATCGAGTAAGCCCATTAGAAGTCACCTCCTTCAGTTTCTGCTTCAGGTTCAGCCTCAGCTTGCTGCTCAACTGGTTCAGCTGGTGCAACTGGCTTTGGTGGTTCAACTGTAAATAATGCAGCTGATGTAGGGTCTGGAATATCGCCTAAATCGAATTCTGAATCTACATCAACTTGTGATGCACTTGTTTGTGTTGTGATTGTGCCATTGATTCTGGAACCAGCTTGAGTTGTTACAACTGCAGCTGTGATATCACCAACGATTAAAGCTGTGTTTGTGAGTAAAATGTACTGATTAGCTGTGATGTCACCGTGAACTTTTCCGGAAATCTTTAATGCGTCTGCATCGATGTTTCCGATTACGATTGTGCTGTCACCTACAGCTAAAGCGCCATCTGTTTCTACGTCACCCTTAATTCTTGCAGAATTGAAAGACATATTGTTTGCCTTTACGTTTCCTACAATAAGGTTGTTTGCGGTTAAATCAGCTTCTGTGCTAACATCACCGAAAACTTGACCTTCAATAAGAAGGTTGTCGCTTGATGTAATGCCCCCATTAACTACCATGCTATTGGTAATTCTTGTGCATGCTTTTTCTTGGTTGTTTTCTTTTGACATGATTTTTCCTTCTTTAAAAGTAATTAATAATATACATAACTATCTTACTATATTTCGAGAATCGTATCAAGACTGTATCATTTTTCCTTGTATATAGTTGCCCTTTATACAACAATATGTGGTATAATAAATAGATTAAAGGGAGAATTTTTACGATGAAAAAGATTAAAGATTTTATTTATGATTACAACGACATTTTGCTGGCAATAATAATTATTTTAGTTGCTGCAGCCGTTATTTTTGTAAAGGTTTCAGATATTATGGCTTATCCGCAGTTTGCTAAAGAGGCTCAGCAGCAAGAGCAAACAGATGTAGATTTTTCCGATGTCGATCTTGAAAAGACCGACGTCGACCCTATCGTTGCCCCTGGCGATGATATCGGTTCAGATGACAATACAGAAGACCCACAGGGTAATAACCAGGCTCCGGCAGATAATCCTACCCCGGTAGCACCTTCTAAAGATGTTACTTTCGAGGTTAAGCAGGGCGAGTATTTCAGCACCGTTGCGAAGAATCTTAAGGATAAGGGCTTAATTACTGATACCCAGGCATTTATTAAGAAGGTTCAAGACATGGGGCTTGAAAAGAAGCTGCAGATTGGAACTTACACGATTCCGGCCGGAAGCACCGACGAGCAAATCGCAAAGATTGTAACAAAGACTAATTAGTTTAGCCCAATTGACAAAATTTACCAAATACGCTAATATGAAATCATGTTAGCGTATTTTTTATTTAGACTCAGCAAGGTCGATCTTGAAATTCGCCAGATTCCCGACGAATACAGCCTTGCCATTTGCATCCTCGCCGTTGGCGCCGGAGGCTTCCCACTTAATCGTGTCTGTTTAGCCCTTGCCATCATGACTCTATCTGGCTGCGTCATGGGAATGGGCGATGCTAAGCTCTTCGGGGCCCTCTGCCTCATATTTAGCTGGCGCATCTTCACCATCTTTGCACTTAGTTTTTTCCTGGCCGCGTTCTACTGCGTCCCGGGCCTTTTAGCGCGTCGCATTTCTTTGCGTGATTCCATCGCCTTCGCTCCGTTTATCACAGTCGCAACATTGTCACAAATCATAGCCATGATTTTACAATGACAGTTGTCATTGTAAGCTCTCTCTGTCATTGCGAGCGCAAGCGAAGCAATCTTTCAGCCCGTTGTCATTGCGAGCGAAGCGAAGCAATCCACCCCAGATATCTCGGTTTGCCCCAGGCATGGCGACATGGCGCGCGGCAACCTACTTTATGGCCAGTGCGCCATCAGTAAGTCGCCAATGCCTGGATTGGCAAACCCCGCGAGAGCCTTAGCTCGAGCGGATTGCAGAACAATGTGTCCACTAGATGGGATTGCCGAAAGAATCGGATAATTCTTTTTTATAAAACACTTCCAAACCCGTGTCCACTAAATAGGATCTGCCGTCAAAAACGTCCACTTGCTTCATAAATGCAAAAGTGGATGTCGGCAGCTCACTTGAAATCGAGATTTTTTATGGCACTCAGCATCCTCTTGGCGTTTTATTGAAGAAGTGGATGCAAAGATTATGCTATTTTTAAAATTTGATCCAAGTAGTTTTGCATCCAAATCTTTAAAATCAGTTAATGTGGATGCATCAGCATGTTAGATTTAAGCCACATAAGCTGAGTCTCTGGCATCCTAATTGCTTATAATGAGGCGAGTGGATGCTGGAACTGTTTAAACTGTACATAAAATGTATCTCTGCCGGCATCCACTGTCGCAATTATAGATGATGTGGATGTTGAGAACGCCCGCGGCAAACCGAGTATTCATAGGAGTTTGCTTCGCTTGCGCTCGCAATGACAGACGAGGGCCGTAGTGTGAGGAATCTCTGAGGGGCCATCTAGCGAAACGCAGCCCGCACGAAGAGCGAGCCTGCGAGCTCTGAGCAGGGCGAAGTGTGGCCCCGAAGGGATTCCTCACACCTAGGCCCGGCTTATGACATATCTAATTAGATTGCTTCGGCCTTCGGCCTCGCAATGACACAGGGTTCCGGCCTAGGCCCGGCCATAACGTGCAATCAAGAGTGTCGAACCTGGCTAATAGCAGATCTAACTATTTTGATGTAAATTAACATAAATGTAAAATACCTTGGGAGGTTTAGCGTAATAAACTGTGGTATAATAATAAAGTTATGAAGCAAATTGAGATTACTGCTAATGATGCAGGGCAGCGCCTGGATAGATTCCTAAAGAAATATTTGTGCAACGCTCCGTTATCTGGCATTTATAAAATCATAAGAAAAGATGTAAAGTTAAACGGCAAGCGCCCAAAAGAAGACGTAATGCTTAATGAAGGTGACGTGCTTAATCTTTACATTATGGATGCCGAGCTTGAAAAGCTTAGCGCGAAAAAGAAAACAAGCCGCGCTAAAAAGCAATTCAGCATCGCTTACGAAGACGACAACATCTTAGTTGCAAACAAGCCTTTCGGCTTGCTTGTTCATGGCGATAAGACAGAGAAGAAAAACACCCTCGCAAATCAAGTAATAGATTATTTAATCGAAGAGGGTAAATATAATCCGCGCCTCGAACGAAGCTTTACTCCGGCACCTGTTCACAGGCTAGATAGAAACACAACAGGCCTCGTGGTATTTGGGAAAAACGCAAACGCACTTCGCCAAGGCGTAGATAACTTCAGTAAATATTATAAAACAATTTGCATCGGCAAAATCGATAAAGAACTTCGACTAACGGGCTACCTCGTTAAAGACGAGCGAACAAATAAAGTGCGCGTTAGCAAAGTAGAAAAACCAAACAGCAAATATATTGAAACGATAGTGCGCCCGCTTATCGCAAATGATAAATATAGCTTGCTCGAGGTAGAACTTGTTACCGGGCGAAGCCATCAGATTAGAGCTCACTTAGCAAGCATAGGGCATCCTGTGTATGGCGACCCAAAATACGGGCACGGCAGTGCGCAGCTGCTTCACGCAGCAAAGCTTGTCATGGACAATGGCACAGTAATTACAGCTAAGCTCCCACCAGAGTTTAGATTAAAAGCAGAAGAGATATTTGGAAAGGAAAACATAAATGGCATTGAGTGAAAACGCAAAGGAATGGATTAAAGATATTGTTATCGCTGTAGTTCTTGCAGCATTAATTTTAGTCTTCATTAAACCAACAATCGTACGCGAACATTCTATGGAAAATACACTGCACGATGGAGATTACCTTTTCGTTAGCAGGCAGCAATATAAACTTTTTAATAAGGCTCCACAGCGCGGCGACATCGTTGTTTTCTCAAGCGATCTTGAAAGCTCTACAGGCGCAAATAAACTTTTAATTAAGCGTATTATCGGCGTTCCTGGAGACATCGTAGAAATTTACGATGGCGTAGTATATGTAAACGACGAAGCATTAAACGAGCCATACACTAAAGATGGTTACACAGATTCCGATATGTATCCGGTAGAAGTGCCGGAAAACTGTCTTTTCTGCATGGGCGACAACAGACAAAATTCAACAGACAGTCGTGACGGCCGCGTTGGTTTTGTTAGCATGGACGATGTTATGGGCAAGGCCGTTTTCCGCCTCTTCCCATTTAATCAGATTGGTACTTTATAAACTATGAACGGAAAATTAGTTGCGCAAAATAAAAAAGCGCGCCACGATTTTTTCTTCGAAGAAATAATCGAGGCAGGCATTGTGCTTACGGGAACAGAAATTAAATCTGTTCGTGCCGGAGGCATCTCTTTGCGTGACTCCTTCGCAAAGGTCGATGACAAAAACGAAGTATGGGTTTACGGTGTAAACATTAGCCCTTACGAACAAGGTAATAGATATAACACCGAGCCTCTAAGACCAAAAAAACTTTTACTTCATAAAGAAGAGATTAGAAAAATTAATAACAAGCTTATGCTTGATGGCCTTACTCTTATTCCGGTGCAAGTTTACTTAAACCCAAAAGGAAAACTCAAAATGGAACTTGCAATTGCGCGTGGTAAAAAATTATATGATAAGCGCGAGACAACAGCAAAGCGCGATGCACAGCGCCGCATGGATCGAGAAATGAAATATAAATAAAAAAAGCACTTCACAAAATTTTGTGAAGTGCTTTATTCGTTTAGCTTAAACTATTTTCTTGGTGGCATTACTGTTGCGAATCCTGTGATTACAACTTCGCCATCCTGGTTTGTGCAAACTGTTTCAAGTTTAAGACGATTCTTTTCTTCGTTCTTTTCTACAACTGTAGCTGTAGCTGTGATTGTGTCACCAAAGTGTACTGGCTTTGTGAATTTGAGTTCCTGACCCATATAAATTGTTCCTGGGCCTGGGAGCTGTGTTCCGAGTACTGCTGAAATGAAACCAGCTGAAAGCATACCGTGAGCAATTCTTTGGCCAAACATGCTCTTCTTTGCTTCTACATCGTTAATGTGTGCTGGGTTAAAATCACCAGTAACACCTGCATAGTTTACAACGTCAGTTTCTGTAACTGTCTTTGTGAAGGATGCGGAATCACCAACATTAATAGTATCAATAGTTCTCATTTTGTTTACCTCGATATATCTTAGGTTATAACTTATACATAAATTATATAGTTGCAGCAGGGCATAGTAAAGTGCTTGAGCAAAATTTTTGTTAAAAAAATATCAGCCCAAAGGCTGATTTTTTTGGTGAAGGCGAAGGGAATTGAACCCTTGTCCGAAAGCATCGCTGCGTAGCTTTCTCCGAGCGCATCCGGCAGTTCGTATTTCGGTATTTAAAAGGCCCACCGGCACGACTTTTAAATACCTATCTCGTTAGTCCCGCCTTATACCGAGAACTTTAAGACGGTTTTCCCACATAGTCGACGCCGGGATCTGAACCTGTGGGTTAATTCAGGCCGACGCGCGTGCGCCAAATTGGGCGCTAGTGCAGACTAAGCTGCGAATGCGAATGTGTTTTCTGTTTTAGCGTTTCTTTTTAACGAGTTCTGTTTAACGTAGACTGGACCAACTACGGCTCGCTTACCAGGCTTAAACACCCCCGTCGAAACCTTTACGCCCCCACGAGTTATAAGCAATATTATTATATAATATAGATATGATATAATATATTACGTTATTATTAAAAATCGTTTGTCATTGCGAGGGCGTTAGCCCGAAGCAATCCAGTTGGATCGCCACGCTGCGC
>JAUNQK010000086.1 GCA_030536235.1 Bacillota bacterium | reverse complement strand
CTTAAGAAAAAGTTCAAAGACAAGAAATTTGCAGCAGGCTGCAGCCGTGATGTAATTACAGATGGTGCGGCAAAGCTTGGATGGGAACTTGACGAGCTTCTTGAAAAAACGATCAGCGCAATGCAGTCTTGTGAAAAGGCAGTAGAAGAGGCATGTAACTGCTAGCGTAGTTAGCTGCTACTAATTGCATCCACAAATTGCTTAATCCTGAGATTTGTGGTTACGAACAAGTTGAATTTATATCCATAATTTCAGCTTGTTCTTTTTTTATGGATATAAAATAGACAGAACGATATCCACAAAATTGGGGGAAATTAATTATATGGATACAAAAGAACAAAAATGATATCCACAAATTCAACAAAATCAAATTTTGTGGATATAGCAGGGCAAAAAATATCTACAAATCGCAAGCCGCATAAGCGATAGCCTACATGTTCAGACCACTCCTACTTCCAGAACTTGCGCTACGAAGCAATCCACGCATGTCAAATTATGATTGTGTTTTTAGTAATGCTCATGTTATAAGTAAGAAAGAAATTCTTAAATAAATTACAAATATTGATATTTCAGTAAATTTACAATATGATAGTTTTGGGCACTGCAATACCCTTGATGGGCGGCAGGCGATTTGGCTCTGAAAGGAGGAGCCTATGCGGATTACACTGCACGTATTGGGATTAGCCATTACGATTATTGTAAGAAAGCAAAATCGCCAGTCTGGCCACTAGCGATTTTGTTAATAGATATTTAACAAATAACTAAACGAGCCAACCGCTTGTCGCAGTGCTCACTAGTATTATAACACGTTAATAAATCAAAATAAAGATAAAGCTTGAGCTCTAAATAAAGGTCCAGACTTTTGTGCTATAATTAAGGAAATTTTTTAAAGGTGATTATTATGAAAAAGAAATTATTATGTTTAATCCTCGCAGCATTAATGGTTTTATCTATTATGCCAGCAAGCGCTTTTGCACAGACTCAAAGAAATCTATATAGAGAAGAATCTGTTGCAAAAGAGCTCAAAGCTCTAAATTTGTTTAAAGGCGTGTCTGCCACCAACTTTGACCTTGGACGTGCTCCAAGTAGAATAGAAGCTCTTGTCATTATGCTTCGTCTTCTTGGAAAAGAATCCGAAATATTGGCCGGAAATTATACTCACCCATTTACCGATGTTGACGAATGGGCAAACAAGTATGTTGGATACGCATATGAAAATGGTTTAACAAAAGGCGTATCTGTTACAAAGTTTGGTAGCGGAAATGCAAGTGCGTCTCAGTTCATGACATTTGTTCTTCGTGCTATGGGCTATTCTGATGCCGAAGGCGATTTTGCTTGGGACAATCCATTTACCCTGGCAACACAAATCGGAATCATGGAAGACAATATTAAGATTGATTCCGGTTTTTGGCGTGCAGATTGTGGTAGTATTTGTTTTAATGCTCTTGGCGCTAAACTTAAGTCTGGAAATAAGACATTAGCAGATAAGCTTATTGATGAGAAAGTGTTTACTAAAGCAGCGTATGATACAGCAGTCAAGAAGATTTCCGAATTGCCAAAGCAGCCTCCAAAAGAAACTTTTGACAATTTACTTACAGATGTTTGGAATTCCAGAACAACTTCTTATACTAACGCATCTTTAAAGAAGGCGGCAGAGAAATATATCCCTGACGACCCTTCGGCAAAAAACCTTATTTCTGCAGAAGAGTTAAGCAAGCTTAGAGATAATTCAAATCCAGGGAAAGAAACAATAACAAAAGAAGAAGCAAAAGCTGATATAGATCTTTTCTTTAGAGTTTTGCATTCCTCATATGTTGCATATTACTATTTCGGAGAAGAAAACTTCAAGCAGGCCGAATCCAATCTAATTGCATGGGTTGATAAACAAACAGGTCCTATCAAATCTGAAAATTTGCAGGCTCAAATGCGACAAGAAACAGAGTTTATGAAAGATGGCCATGGCACAGTAGGCGTGAGTTACGTTAATGCATTTGGCAGAATCAATTCATTCATAAGCTATCAGTATAGATTTGAAAAGGATGCTTTGGGCTATTATACAGTAATTGATAAGGTAAAATACTATGTTACTAATATCCCTTCCGGAGTTGCTATTAATCGTGCTTTATTTGATAATGGCGAAATTGCATACGCACCTACAGCTAGGGGAAAAGGTGATACTTTTAACAATACATCATTAGCACTTAAAGCTGCCGATGGTAAAACAAAGAGTATATCAATATCATGGACAAAACTTTTGTCATATGATTCAAGAAATACAGAATCAATTAGTAGCTATTTTAATAAAAATGGCATTGCATATATCTCAATACGTGCATTTATGGAATCACGCTACCCTGATGAATTCGCGAGATTTATTGCTTCAGGAAAAGAAGTAAAGAATAGTAAACTCATCATATTTGACTTAAGAGCAAATATGGGTGGGGACGGTGAATCTTTAGATGCTTGGACAAAGAATTTCACGGGCAAAGTAATTGCTCCAGTGCAGTTGTTTGCGCACAGATGTACGCCTTTAGCAGGAAGCCCTGATTTTTTACATGGATGGTTTGATACTAATATTACTTGTCCGGCAGTTTCTGCTAAAGATAACGAGATTCCTATTATTGTGCTAGTAGATAATAACACTTTATCTGCTGGGGAATATGCAGCACAAGTATTAAAAGAGTTTAAAAATGCAATAGTGATTGGTACCAATACTCAGGGAACACAGTTCGCCGGAGAATTACATGGTATTAAACTTCCTAACTCTGGTATAAGCGCAACGGTTGGCGGTTGCATGAGATTGGTAAAAGGCCTAGACAACCATGATCTTGTTGGCGATGATCCTGATGTTTGGTGTAATGGAAAAGATACATTAATTTCTGTTCTTAAGATGATTGAGCGTTACGATCTTGCTGATACCAATGCTGTTGATGCACTTAAAGCTTTCTTACAGAACACTGTTTCAGATTACTCAGCTAAACGCAGATAAAGTGTCAACGTGAAAGATGTCAATGGCGATGACAATGGGGACGGTTTTATTTGACACACTCTTGCGATTGTGTCAGCCCTCTTGTCATTGCGAGGCCCAACGGACCATGGCAATCTAATTTAGATTAAAAATACATGCAAAATCGCAAAAATACGGAATTTGCATGTATTTTTATTGCATTTTAGGGCGCGGAGACAAAGCAATCCATGCATATCAAATTATGATTGTGTTTTTAATAATGCTTATGCTATAATTAAGTAAGAAATTCTTACTTAATTAAGGAGGTCAGCATGAATACTCAGGTATTAACAGTTTCTTCAAAGGGGCAGATTTCGCTTCCGATTAATATGCGCAGACTCCTGTCGATTAATACAGGAGATAAGCTAGTTGCTTATGCTTCCGGAGATGCTATTATGCTCAAGACTTTAAAACTCCCATCAGCAGAGGAATTTGAAGCTGCATTGTCAGAAGCACAGCAGTGGGCAAGCTCTGTCGGATATACTGAAGATGATATAAACGATATCATTAAATCAGTAAGAGGGAGTAA
>JAUNQK010000085.1 GCA_030536235.1 Bacillota bacterium | reverse complement strand
ATCTACTAGAATAGATTGTCATTGCGAGGGCGAAGCCGCATGTCATTGCGAGGGCGAAGCCCGAAGCAATCTACCTAAATTTGACATCATCACTGCCAACCCCCCATACATCCCAAGCAGCGTAATCCCAACGCTCGACGTAAACGTTCGCGCCTGGGAGCCTCTCACCGCACTTGATGGTGGCGAGCACGGCTGGGAAATTCCAGACAGAATCGCCTTGGAATACGATAAATTCTTGAATCCGGGCGGATTATTCTTAATGGAAATAGGCGACGACCAAGGCCAACACTACAAGAACTTGTGCCCAAACGGCCGCATTATTCAAGACCTTGAGGGCCACGACAGAATCTTAGCAATTCGTAAGATTTGAGGCCAAAGCCTTGCAAAAAACCTTATAAAATGGTAATATAGTAAGGCATTTTGAGAAAAAATTATCTTTAAATAGATACTCTTTAAAGAAGGAGGACAGAAAAATGAAAGAAGGAATCCATCCTGAATATGTAGATTGCAAGGTAACATGCGCTTGCGGAAACACATTCATGACAAAGTCTAACAAGCCTGAGATGAGACTCGACGTTTGCTCTCAGTGCCATCCTTTCTTCACAGGCCAGCAGAAGTTTGCTAACCGCGGTGGTCGTGTAGAAAAGTTCAAGCAGAAATACGGGCTTTAATAAACACAAAAGAAAATCCAGTGCAAACGCACTGGATTTTTTATTACTTTGTCATTGCGAGGGCCGTTAGGCCCGAAGCAATCTATTTTAAATTCTCAGGGTTTAAGCACTGTAAATCTTCTGGGATAAACAGCCCGTCCTTTCTAATCAATTCGCCGTCAAACCAAATCTCGCCTCCGCCATATTCAGGGCGCTGAATCATTACGAGATCCCAGTGAATTGCAGATTTGTTCCCGTTGCTGCAATCATCATAGCATCTGCCCGGAGTAAGATGGAATGACCCGCAAATCTTTTCGTCGAACAAAATGTCTTTCATTGGGCTAAGAATATATGGGTTAACACCGATTGCGAATTCGCCAAAGTAGCGAGCGCCTTCATCTGTGTCAAGGAATTCATTAATTCTCTTTGTATCGTTTGCTGTTGCCTTTACAATCTTGCCGTTTTCGATTTCGAAGTGAACCTGTTCGTAAGTGAATCCGTTTTCAAGTGACGGTGCATTGTAAGTGATATGTCCATTCATTGATTCTCTTACAGGTGCCGAATAAACTTCTCCATCCGGAATATTCATGTTGCCGCTGCACTTTATGCTGCCGATTCCTTTGATACTAAATGTTAAGTCGAGATTTGGGCCAAGCAGATGAACTTGATCTGCTTTATCCATGCGAGCTTTAAGAGCGTCCATTGCCTTATCCATTTTCGCATAGTCGAGTGTGCAAACGTCGAAGTAGAAATCTTCGAAGGCCGCCTTGCTCATTCCAGCAAGCTGAGCCATTGCATTGTTCGGGTACCTAAGCACAACCCACTTTGTGTTTTCTACGCGGTAGTCGAGCAGATCGCTTCCGATGATGCTGTCCATATTCATCTTTTCGCTTGGAACATCGGCAAGTTCCATCGTGTTGTCGCCTCCGCGAATTGCAATATAGCAATCCATCTTCTTCATGAATTCTAAATCGTGATCGGCCTGAAGCTTAAGCTGGGCTTCGTTTGCGTTCATTAATATTTCGCGCTTGATGCTGTCGTCTGCAGCTTCAACAAATGGGTTTCCGCCTGCTTTATATACATCGCGAATAAGTGCTTTAACTAAGTCGCGAGTGTCGTCTCCGAGGTATCTGATCAAAACGTTTTCGCCCGGCTGAACGCGGGTTGAAAAGTTGACCAGTAAATTTGAAAGTTTCTCAATTCTGCTATCCATATTAACTCCTTATTTTAGATCGCTTCGCTACGCTCGCGATGACTGTCATTGCGAGGGGCTTGCCACACTGTCATTGCGAGGGCTGTTGCACAGTTGTCATTGCGAGGGCCGAAGGCCCGAAGCAATCTATTATTCTAATTCCCGTAAATACTGATTAAAATCAGTGAAGCCCGATTCGGCGAAATCATAAATGATCGATGCCGGAAACTGATAGTGATTTGTCGCGCTAATCATTCCGCCCAAATCGCTAAGCATCAGCCGCGCTTCTGCTTGTATTATACCATTAAGTGTGTAGGCCGAGACAACTAATTGCCCTTGCCCTGTTATATAAAACAAAGCGCGAATGTCATCATTAAGCTTAAACACTTTGTTTTCTGCGTGATTATTATTAGGCATAAAGTCCATAAACATACGGCCTCCGGCATGTTCGGTATGAGTCATGCCAAGAGAAAAGTCGGCAAAGCTTTTTGAAAAGTCGCCCCAGCTTGCATCGTCATCGAGCTCGTAAACGCTTACGTATTCTTCGCGTGTTAGCAAGAGCGTTGCTTCGTAAAGACTAATCTCAGTTTCTGAAATCTTTTTTGCACCAACAACTTTTCGTTTATAAACTTCAATCTCGCTAACTATATAGTGATGTTTTGCAATCGCTTCAACTTCTACTAATGATTCGCAGCGATAGATTTTATGCTCGCCAATTGATTCCGAAATTGAGATTGAATTCTTTAAAAACGTGCAGTGAGTTTCTGGCGCAATTACATCAAATTTGCTTTCGTCTGCTGCGCGATCAACTAAGAGCCTTGCGCCTTCGTTGTCTTTTCCAAAAAGACGCATTAAATAGTAATTCACGATTCCGTAATCTGATTTTATTAGAACGCACAGTTTTACATTTAGCATTTCGAGTTGCTTTTCGGTGAACTCGAATGTGGCAGGGCTATTTGCCTCGCCCTCGTGAATGGCTGCACTGCAAACCTGATTCAAGATAAATTGAATCTCTTTAATATTGCTTGGCAGCGGCTGCTTCTTACGCTTGGTTTCGTCAACCATCCACTTTGCATAGTAATAGCCTTCGGCTTCATCAATGGTCACAAGCTGCGCGCCAAGGCCCGCGAAGCATTCGCGAACGCCTCGTTCGATTTCTTTGTCGTCGCTGCTGTGAAGAGTCCTGAGTGTCTCAAGGCCTAGCTCTTCGTAATCGAAATAAAAGAAGAGGTGAAATAGGGGTTGCTGCGGCAAAATCTGATCTTCGAAAACGAGATGCATGGCAGTTACGCCCATAAGCCTCGTGTCGCTTACAGCGCCAGATATGAATTTGTATCGATTTGGGTTCCCTTCGTCGAGCCCACCCTTTACTACTTTAACCATACGAATATTATACGTGCTTTAGTGCCCCGGGGCAAATGCAGTCGCGTGAAGCGAAATAAATGCAAAAAACCTCTTTACTTTAGCGCATGTATGTGCTAAAGTGTATCTATTATTAAAAAAGAAAGGAGACAAGTACATATGAGAAACCTCAATATGAATTTTGGTTATTATTATTGCTTAACACAGGTGGATCGTTGTACTACGCTCGACTAGGTTTTTTAGTTGTAAGTAATAATCCACCTGTTTTTCGCAGGTGGATTTTTTATTTGTTAGATTGCTTCGGGCCTGGCGGCCCTCGCAATGACAACAGTTAATAAAAGAAAGAAGGATTAAGAAAATGAA
>JAUNQK010000084.1 GCA_030536235.1 Bacillota bacterium | reverse complement strand
AATCAAAAGCAGTTTTAATTCCCCTGTTATGCAAGGTTTCAATTTGATCTTCAACCTTGCCTCACAAATCACAAACAACAATGTCGTGCTTGCAAATAAAGTCAATATCATCTTCGCTTAATCGATAATTAGCAAGAACACCTTCATCATAGTCACCAAGAATTCTCTCGCCGTTATCAAGTTTAACCTGCGTAACAGCAGTCTTTCCTGGTAATGTATGAAGATGCGAAGTATCAACGCCACGCTCTGCGATAGACGCTCTCATTAAGTCGCCAAATTTATCATTACCAATGTGACCAATGTATGAACTTTCGTGCCCAAGACGTTTGACATAAACAGCCATATTTACGGGGCCGCCACCAGGATAGGCACGACCCCCTTCTATATCAGCATAATAATCTATGCAGTTACTTCCAATAGCAGCAAGCTTCATTTACTTCTTTGCTTTCTTCTCAATCTTAGGATTGTTCTTTCTGTCCCAGAAGAAAAATGCAGGCAACCCGGTTCCAACAGTAACTGCCGATGCAATAATACCAGCAAGTGGAGCCCATGCAAAAGTTGAAACAATCAAAGTAAGTGTCATAAACATCGCAATTACAGGCATTGTATAACCAAGTGGTGCCCTGTAAGATGGATTGTACTGACTCTTCGGTTTTCTGCGAAGAACAAATATTGTTCCAAAAGTACCAAAGTTACGAAGCAGCGCAACAATTGTAAAGTATCCCAAAATATCGTTTAGGTTACTTACAAAAATCAAGAAGATAGTTAGTGCGCTGTGCATCATAATTGCAACATAAGGAGTTTTGAAATTCTTGTGAACTCTGCCAAAAATCTTGAAGAAAAGCCCGTCTTTTGCCATTGCATATTCAATACGAGGTTGGCACATAATGCAACTTGAAACAGAACCTAAAATTACAAGAATAATCATAACAGCAACAATGTTTTCAGCATAAGGTCCAATAACTGGTAACTTACCAGCTAAAAGAGCGATTGGTGCAGTGCTTTCGGCAAGTTCATCAATTGAAAGCAAGCCAGTTGAAACTGTTGTAAGAACAGCATATAAAGAAAGAACAATAATTGCAGTAATAATTAAAGCCCTGGGGATTGTCTTCTTTGGGTTTTTGATCTCGCCTGACATATAGCAAGCAGCAGCCATGCCATCATAGCTTCACGTCGTTGCCGAAACTCCCGCAAGCAAAGCAACAATTCCAAGGTTGCCAGTTGCAGCAGCAGTGTCAAGAGGTTGAGGCGACAAGAATAATTCTTGATTAATATAAAATGCGCCAAAACCAACAATGAACAAGAATGGCAAAATCTTTACAGCAGTTAGGATTGTATTAATAATACCGCCACCTTTTACACTGCGAAGATGAATGCACATAAATGTAAAATCAATAGCAGCCGCTAAAAATTTCTGTCCAATATCGGGGAGAGGACAAAATACCAACACATGATTAACAATTGCAAGCTCCATTACAGCTACCGAAGGCGGATCAATTGCCCAGTAACTCATTCATCCGCATAAAAACGCTAAAGGTCGAGAGCCTGCTTCGCGGAAATAAATGTAGTGGGCACCATCTTCTGGGTAAGCACTTGCAAGTTCTGCGTAACACAAATTAGATGGAATTTGAAGTAATCCACCAATAACAAATGAGAGAACCAAAAATAAAGCACTACCTGAAGCAAGAGCAACTTCTTGAAGCGAAGAAAAAATGCCAGATCCAACTGTTGCACCAATACCAAGCGCAACAACCGGAATAAGTGTAAGCCTTCGTCCTAATTCTGGATTTTGAGCAGCAGCTTGCTTGCCCATTTCCTTAGCTTGTTCTTTAGTAATTTTTTTTCTTTGAGACATAAAACCTCCTATATATTTTTGAAGTTGAATATATTAACACATAAAAGCTGAAATTATTTGCTATTTGGAAATATTCTTATTCTTTTGAATTACGTCGTGTGCCCCGCCTTCGCGAATGCTTGTTGATGAAACTAAAGTAATAACTGCATTCTTTTGAAGCTGCGGAATTGTAAGCGAGCCGCAATTGCACATGGTTGATTTAACCTTGGCAAGCGAAGCTCGAACATTATCCTGCAAAGCACCAGCATATGGTACATAAGAATCAACGCCCTCTTCGAAAGAAAGCCCTTTCTTGCCACCCATATCATAACGTTGCCAATTGCGAGCACGTGTGGAACCTTCGCCCCAATATTCTTTGTAATAAGTTCCACCAATATTAACACGCTCGGAAGGACTCTCATCAAACCTGGCGAAGTAACGACCAAGCATTACGAAGTCCGCGCCCATTGCAAGCGCAAGTGTAATGTGATGGTCATAAACGATGCCACCATCAGAACAAATTGGAACATAAATTCCAGTTCGTTTGAAATATTTATCACGCTCTTTGGCAACTTCGATAAGCGCAGTTGCCTGCCCTCGTCCAATACCCTTCGTCTCGCGAGTGATGCAAATAGAACCACCACCAATGCCGACCTTAACAAAATCAGCGCCACAGTTAACAAGGAAGCGAAAACCTTCGGCGCTTACAACATTACCAGCACCAATCTTAACCTTGTTTTTATATTTTTTGCGAGTCCATTCAATTGTTTTTTTCTGCCAATCGGAATAGCCCTCGGAGGAATCTATACACAAAATATCAGCTCCAGCTTCGACAAGAGCAGGAATTCTGTCCTTGTAATCGCGAGAATTAATACCAGCACCAACAATGTAGCGCTTCGTATTATCCAAAAGCTCATCAGGATGTTCCTTGTGGCTTTCGTAATCCTTGCGGAAAACCATGCCAGTCAATCGACCCTTTTTATCAAGAATTGGAAGCGAATTTAATTTATTGTCCCAAATTATGTCATTACATTCACTAAGAGTGGCGCCATCCTTCGCATAAATAAGCTTATCCTTAGGCGTCATGAAAGACTTGACCTTTGTAGTTGGCTTCATACGACTAATTCTGTAATCACGCCCAGTGACAATACCAACAAGCTTACCCGCCGAAGTTCCGTCTTCGGTGATCGCAACAGTCGAATGACCTGTTTTTTCCTTCAAGGCTAAAACATCAGCCAAAGTGTCATCTGGTTTTAAGTTTGAATCGCTATCAACGAAGCCCGCCTTAACTCGCTTCGCACGATAAACCATTTCAGCTTGCTTCTCGATTGGTTGAGATCCATAAATAAAAGAAACGCCGCCCTCCTTAGCAAGAGCAACAGCTAAGCGGTCACCAGAAACCGCCTGCATGATAGCCGAAACCATGGGTATATTCATCAACAGCGCAGGCTTAGTCCCCTTCTTAAATTTTACAAGCGGAGTCTTTAAACTAACTCTGTCCGGTGTGCATTTCTCGCTCGTATGACGCGGGATTAATAGATACTCATCAAAAGTATGAGATGTGCTGTCAACAAATTTGGCCATTCTTCCTCCTCTATCTCAGCTAATTATTAGGCGTTAGTCTATCACATTAACGCGAAATAAAACCAAAAATTACTTATGAACTCCACATTCAGAGCAATAGTAGTAATCTGTGTAGGGCTGTTCTTCGTAAATCGGTTCATAGTGCCCATATT